>NZ_JAYGID010000054.1:0-16501 GCF_034931685.1 Synechococcus sp. CCY9202 | reverse complement strand
CACTTACCGTTTCAACCGGCGCTTCAATCTTTCGGCGATGACAGACCGGGTGGTTCATGCCGTCTGTATCTGCACCGCACGTCCCGAGCGTCTCCTCAGGAGAGCGGAGCTTGCTACCTAATCAAGTGGAAGGTTGTTGCGGCCGAGTCTGAGCCAGGAAGAGTCGAAAAAGCCATCGCAATGCATTGGCGCTGAATATGTTGGTTATTCTACACTTTTGCGACAGTCTTGTCCACCTCAAGGGTGCTGCTGCTGCCCGCAACTCAGAGAAAGCACGCATGGCCATGGCGACCCAGCACCTAGCACAAGAAAAAAGCCCCTCCGAAGAGGGGCCCAAAAACGTTCCAGAAGCTTTGCAACCCGCAGAGGGGTTGAAATCAGATGAAGTTCGCCTGAGAGAAGGTAGTTGTGAACGCTACATTGGTGAGGACCACCAGATTATTGGTGTATCCGTCAGGGCCAGCAAGGAACGGACCTTCGTCTTGGGCCGTACCAATCAGAACATCGCTGCCACCAGAATTGAAGGTGAAGTTATCCAGATCGGCGTTGTAGGAGCCGCGGATGGCGTAGTTTTGGTTATCATTAAAGTTGACAGAGAAGACACCCTGTCCACCGGCGAAGTCGGTGAGCACAACGCCAGGATCAAAGACGTTGACGTTGTTGGCAATCACGTTGGTTCCGGCCGCAGCATCCCAATCGGTGATGATGTCAACCCTCGTGTCCTCGAGCTCAACTCCAATGGTATAGATGTTGCCGCCAACCGAGACATTGACGAAACTACCATCGGCAGTGTCGCTGGAGTTGTAGCGGAACTGGTTGCTGCCGGTGCCGCCGGAGAGGATGTCAGCGTCTTCGCCACCCACGAGGATGTCGTTCAGATCACCGCCGAGGAGCGTGTCGCGACCATAACCACCGAAGAGGCTGTCAGCGCCATCACCACCCACGAGGAAGTCGTTGCCACCGAGGCCCTTGATGTAATCATTGCCGGCTTCGCCGAAGATGTCGTCACCAGCGCCGTAGTCGCCGAAATAATCTCCACCGGCACCGACGATGTAATCGTTGCCTTCGCCACCGAAGATCAGCAGGCCGGTGCTCGAACGGCCTGCGAAGATGTAGTCATCGCCATCACCACCTTCAACGACGGAGCCAGCGAAGGAGGCATCAACGTCGAGGGTAATGTAATCATTACCCAGGTTGCCGCCGATGACGGTATTGTTGATGTTGTCGTTGCGATCGGAATCAACCGAGATGTAGTCATCACCCTGGCCGCCAAAGATGGACGATCCGTTGATGTTGACCGAACCATAGTCGCCATCGACGATCACCCAGTCATTGCCGAGGTTGCCATTGAGCAGGGTGCTCTGGATGGGGCCGACATACAGTTGGTCATCGCCTTGACCACCATTGATGGTGGAAGCAATGGCGGCAATACCGAGCTGGTTATTGCCGATCACATCATCACCCATGTTGCCGCTGATCAGGCCAGCGGACCAGATATTTCCGAAGAAATCATCGGTGAGGATGTTCTGGGTGATCAGATCGTTGCCCTGACCACCGCGGATGGTGGAAAGATTCTGAGAGCCCTCGAAGGCAATGAAATCATCGCCACCCTCGCCATTGGCTTCAAAGTTGGTGGAGGCGTTGGGCAGATCAATGATGACGACTGAATCAGCACCTTCAGTACCCTGGAAGGTGGTTGCCGCTGAAGCGGATCCGGGAAGGGTGGTAAAAGCCACAGTGGTTTTCTGGGTTGCAGGAACGCTGATGAACTGTACGCTTAAAAGCGCATCCATGCCAGTTTATCAGTGCCTTGATCGGCCGGCAAGCAGGCTGGCACAGTCACGAGGGGCCAGAGAGATCGCTGTCGTCGCAAGGGTTTTGACTGACGGGCCTCGACCGGCGGAGCCACGGGTGATTGAGTCCACTGTTCGTGGATTCACACATTACAACGGAGTCTCATCTGGCGCAATTGATCAGGACTGCGCCCTGTCAGATGCGCCGGATGCTGTTGGCCTTGTCGCGGAAGGTGCCGAGCAGGAGCTCCAGGTAGGAAACCTTACGGAGTTTGATGTTCGCTTCCACCGACATCCCCACCTGCAGGGGCAGATCTTTGCCATCGCGCGCCTTCAGCCCCTGACTGGCGAGGCTGATTTTGGCTGGATAGCGATAGCTGGACGCCGCCTCCCCGGATTTGTTCGGATCCGGAGGCAGGGCATCGGAGCCGATCTGGCGCACCTCGCCCTTGAGAGAGCCGAAATCAGAGGCTGGGTAGGAGTCGACGCTGATCTCCACGGGCATTCCCACTTGCACAAAGCCAATGTCGCGGCTGCTGATCTCAGCACGAACCTCCAGATCTTTCTGCGGCACCACCGTGAGGATGGGCTCTGTGCCCTGGGCGGCAAAGCCAACCGATTTGGGCTTGAGGTTGAACACCACTCCATCGACAGGGGAACGAATCTCCTGGTAGCGCAGCGTGGTGCTGGCCTCGACCAGATCGCTGCGGAGTTGTTCAAGGGCGGCACGCAACTGCTGCGTTTGCTGATCGAGCACCGCCTGCTGCCGCAGACGCTCGATGCGATTCTGCATCAGTCGGCCGTGGGTCTCCTTGACCTTGTTCTGCTGCTGTAAAAACTGCAGCTCGGCAGAGGCACCCTCACGAGCCAGCTGCTCAAAGCGATTCATGATTTCCGTATCGAGCCTCAGATTATTGCTGAGCATGTCGGCTTCGGCTGCATTGAGCTCGAGGTAGCGCTGCAGCTCCTTCTGCTTCAGATTTAATTCTCTCTGCTTGAGGTTGATAGCCTCCTGCAAGGAATTCACCTGCTGGCGGCTGGTTTTCTGGTCGAGTTGAATCAAAACCTGGCCCGCTTTCACCGCTTGGCCCTCCTTCACCAGAATATCGGCGGCGACTCCGCCCAGAGGCATCTGGATCTCCCGCACGGCACCGATCGGCTCAAGACTGCCCGGTGCGATCACCACTTCATCGGTGCGGGCCAGGGCCAGCCATCCCACAGCAAACACGGTTGTGCTCACCAGACTCAGGCTGACGGCGTGCATCCAGCGTCGTGATTGACGCAAGGCTGCAGCGTTGGCGGGTTGCTCAGGTGCCGACAGGTGCCCAGAGTTGGTGTTGCCTTTGCGTTGATCGAGATGGATCATCAACCTGCCTCCTGCTGACGATAAAGCGCGTAGTAGCGGCCCCGCAATGCCATCAACTCATCGTGGGTGCCCGTCTCCACGATCGCCCCCTGATGCATCATCACAATCAGATCGGCACGACGGATCGTTGAAAGACGGTGCGTGATGAAGAACACCGTGCAATCGTGCAGGGCTTCGACCAGGTTGTCGCACACCCTGCGCTCGGTGTCGTAATCCAGGGCACTGGTGGCTTCATCCATCACCAGCAATTTCGGGCGGCTCAGCAGGGTGCGTGCGATGGCGATGCGCTGGCGTTGGCCTCCGCTCAGACCAGCGCCCCGCTCTCCGACCGGGGAGCTGTAACCACTGGGGAGGTCCATGATGAACTCGTGGGCGCAGGCCAGCTGGGCGGCTTGAACCAGGGCATCGCTCTCGGCATCGGGCTGCGTCAAAGCGATATTTTCAGCGACCGTTCCAGAGAACAAGAGGGGATCCTGCGGCACAATGCCAATCTGACGGCGAAGCGAATAGAGTTCTACCTTGTCGATGTCGTAATTGTCGATCAGAATACGGCCTTCATCTGCGTTATAAAGACGAGGCAACAACTTCATCAACGTACTCTTGCCGCTGCCGCTCTGACCCACAATGCCCACAAAGGTTCCGCTTGGGATTGTCAGATCAATATTCTTCAGGACCGGAGGCTGATCGGCGCGAAAGCGGAAGCTCACGTTCTCAAAGACCACATTGCCGCAGATCGGAGGCAGCGGGATCTTGGCCTGATCGGCTTCATCCGATTCCTGGGGCGTGTCAATCACATCAGCCAATCGCTCGAATGAGACTCGAAGTTCCTGAACGGTCTGCCAGATACTGGAAAGCCGCAGAATCGGCTGCGTCACATAGCTGCTCAGAATTCGGAAAGCGATCAGCTGGCCCAGGGTGAGATCTCCACTCAGAACCAGGGTGGCTCCCACCCAGAGCACCAGAAGCTGTGAAATCTTCTGCAGGACCTGGCTCGTCTGGCTGAGGGCCGTGCCCGTAATGGTTTTTTCAAAACTGTGGGCAATGTACTGATCATAAAATTCTTGCCACTTCCAGCGGCTCACCATCTCGACATTCTGGGCTTTCACCGTCTGAACGCCGGTCAGCACTTCCACAAGATGGCTCTGGGTTTTGGCGTTGGACTCTGCAGACTTGCGATATTGCCTGCGAAACAGTGGTGCTCCCAGGACAGTCAGGCCAATCTGGATCGGCAGCACCGACAAGGCCACCAATGTAAGAACCCAGCTGTAGAGCACCATCACAGCGATGTAGATCACCGAAAATGCCGCATCCAGCACGGTGGTGAGGGCCTGGCCCGTCAGAAAATTGCGAATTTTCTCAAGCTCTGCAACACGCGAGCTCAGTTCACCCACGGGCCTGCGATCGAAGTAGTTCAGCGGCAGACGAAGGAGATGGTCGATGATCTCAGCACCCAGGCGCTGGTCGATGCGATTGGTCGTCTCGGTGAAGAGGAAGGTGCGCAGGCTGGTCAGGACCCCCTCGAGCAACGACACCACCAAAAGGGCAATGCCAAGGACCTGCAGGGTGTCAAGACTGCGTTGCCGGATCACCTTGTCGATGATCACCTGAATCAACAGCGGGTTGGCCAGGGTGAACAGCTGCACCACAAAGCTGGCCGCCAGAACCTGCAACAGCACACCCCGGTAGCGCTTCAGTGCCGGCCAGAACCAGGATGGGCCGAACTTCTGCTCCGGGGTGGCGTTGGTTCGATCCACCACCAGCAGAGCGATACCGTCGGGAAACTCCTGCTCCAGCTGCTCGGGTCGCAACTCCACCAGCCCTCTGCTGGGGGATGCCAGGGTCATGCCCCGCGCATGGCTGCGGCGGACCAGGGCAAAGCCTTCCTTCCAGCTGACCAGAGCGGGGGTCTGCAGGCGGGTGCCCTGGCTGGCTGGCACCCTCGTACCCATCACATGAAGGCCCAGGTTGGAAGCCAGCTGGCCGCAGAGCTGCAGATTCGGCTGTTGCCCCCGCCGCAGGGCATCCTGCATCACCTTGTCGATGGCATCGCGCCGGAAGGCCAGCTTCATGTCGAAGGCCAGCATCTGCAGGCAGGCCACCGCCTCCTGGGCTGCCCCGTTGGCCCGGATCAGCTTGCCCCGGGGTTTGCCTGCGAAGCTGAGCTCGCTGACCTGGGGGGATTCCGGTGCCACCTCCGCCGTGATCGGAACGGCCTGGCCAGGGGTTGGCTCGGGTTCCGCCATGGGGGGCTGATCGGGCTGCCGCAGCAGGGTGTCCAGCAATCCCTGCGGCAGGCTGAGCAGGCGCAGACCGAAGGGTCCGGCGGCGTTGGGAAGGGCGGCACCCTCTTCGAGACGGCTGGAGAGGGGGGGACCGCCATCAGCACAGAGGCTGGCCAGAAAAATCTCGCGGCCTTCGGCCCGCAGAGCCTGAATGGCCGGGATCGTGAGGGGAACACTCCGGGCCTCGGCGATGGCCTGCGCCAGGACATCCCGCACCGAGCTGCCGTTCAGAGCCTGACGATGGCTGTGACTGTCGAGCAGCGCAGCCACCTCCGCCCGCCAGACCGTTTCGAGGCACCATTGGCGAAAGCTGGGTTCGGTGCGGTGCAGTTCCAGGATGTGCTGATCGTCCAGACAGGCGGCCAGCAGCTCCGTGGCGGCACTCACCGATTCACAGGGCTCACCCCGCAGCAGCGACACCACACCAACCAGGTCGCCGGGGCCCAGGCGTGAGAGGGTGGTCATCCTTCCCTGCTCACGGCCCAGCAGGCGGGCCTGACCCTGGAGAATCACCATCACCTTGGCGGGAAGAATCCTGCCATCGGTGAGGCTCTGCCCAACGCGGAAACGCACCAGCTTGGCGTGCTCAGCAAGCAGACGCTGGCCCGAGGAGCTCAGATTCTGGAAGGCCGCATGACGCTGCAGACTTGAGGCTGGGGTGAGGGTCATACGGTGGGGACCGGAGAGGCCGCCGTGAGATTAGTGAGTCTAAGGCTGGTCTCAGAGTCGATCCATTGTTCGAACAGCTCCCGCGCCATGCGATCCGCCATGGCCTCGTCGAACCTGGCCGGCCGGTAGCTCTCCAGGCGAAGGATCAACCACCACTTCTCGAGACGAAAGGGCTCGTGCAGGATCCCCTTCGAGGTGGTGCGCAGGCGCTCGGCCAGAGCCGGATGCGCCTGGGTGAGAGGGACAGGGCCGACCAAGCCTCTGGCTGCCTTTTCGGGACCCTCGGAGTGGGTCGCGGCAAGGTCGGCGAAGCTGGCTTCTTCGTCGGCGATCCTGAGGTAGAGCTCACGGGCCAGATAGGGATCTCCGACCCGGATGAGGCTGTACACCACCTGATCGAGCTGGTTCTTGCGCTCAAGAAAGTGGGACTCGGCCTTGGGAAGAAAATGCTCTCTGACGTAGTGAGAGATCCTCGGTGGCAGGGTCATCTGCCAGGCAAGGGCCTCATCCGAGAGTCCGTTCTGCCTCTGGAATGCCTGCTCCAGGTCAGGGCTGCTGATTCCGTGGCGCTGGTTGAAACGCTGGCGGGATTGCTCCAGCTCCCTATCCTCAAGCTGGACGGTGCCAATGGTCTCCTCAACCACTTCGCAGCGCACCAATTTCCGCAGCAGATTGTGCCGCTGCAGAAAAGCCAACGTATCCGGCGGAAGGGACAGGATCCTATCACTCATTCCTCAGATCTTAAGCGGCGACTCCCACCAGGCGGCCTCCCCCCCCGACCACTCGCGGCACCGCCTACGGGGTTCGGTCGAGCGTTTGACCGCGCGCCCCCCGGTAGTGCATGATTGGCCCATCGGGAACGCGCCGATCATGTTGGTGTGTGGCTCAAGCCACAGCCAACCTGCGGATGTAGCTCAGTGGTAGAGCATCTCCTTGCCAAGGAGAGGGTCGAGAGTTCGAATCTCTTCATCCGCTTACTGGTCATTTAGTCCACCTGTTGATCTGCTTGATCATCAGTTTTTGCTGTTCATTGGCCTCGAAACCCAGCTTTTCATAGAAACCCTGGCTGTTGGTGGTCATCAGATAGGTGCGTTCGATGCCCGCCAAGCCGGGGGCCTGGATCAGTTCCTCCACGATGCGGCGCCCCAGCCCCAGGCCCTGTTGCTCCTCCGCCACCATCACATCCCAGAGCACGGCCCTGTAGGCCCCATCGCTGGTGGCCCGTCCGAATCCCACCAGACGGCTGCCTGACCAGGCACTGACCACGGCCTGGCTGCCCTGGAGCATGCGGCGCAGCCTCTGGCGATCGCGGCCGCAGGCCCAGAAACTGTGGGTATCGAACAGCCGCTGGAGCTGGCCAATCGCATCGCGGGGTTGCAGGTTGGGACCCAGTCCCCA
Source organism: Synechococcus sp. CCY9202 (assembly GCF_034931685.1). Taxonomy (NCBI): domain Bacteria; kingdom Bacillati; phylum Cyanobacteriota; class Cyanophyceae; order Synechococcales; family Synechococcaceae; genus Synechococcus; species Synechococcus sp. CCY9202. The sequence goes on along the minus strand of NZ_JAYGID010000054.1, from coordinate 8,993 downwards.
GCGCAGTCCCGGCGCGCCCGGACGATGGCGGATCAGACGAATCAAGGGTTCACCGGTTCGTTGGAGCGATCGGGTCCTTGGACCGATCGGGAAGCGAGCCGTCCGATCTTCGCCCCACGCTTCTGCTGCAGACTTTCCGACGACCCGCTTGGCCACGCATCAATTTGCCACGCATCGACGAGATCACGCTGTTTCATCCTCCTGGCCGCTTTCCACGCCGCAAGAACCCCTTCGGCAAGGACATCGCCAATGCAGGCCTCTTCGGTGCGCTGGTGCGGCATGGTGCCTACCGCCGGGTCAACGTGCTCAACCAGCCCGGCATCCCCGCAGACCAGATCGCCGCCGATCTCTTCCCTGATCAGAAGGTTCCGCTGACGCTGGAGAGCGGAAGCCTCCTCTCGACCACATTGCCGGCTCGCAGCGGCGTGGTGCTGCGCGGCCAGCCCTACCTGTCCGAGCTGGCCTGGCTGCGCCGCGCCCACGGGCTGGATGGGGACTACAGCCTGGTGGGCCTGATCCATACCATTGCCCCGCCCGCAATCCGGGAAATGATCGGGGCGGCCGCTCTGGCTCCCGTGCACGACTGGGATGCGCTGGTCTGCACCTCGCCGGCGGTGCAGGAGGCCATCACCGCCATGTTCGAGGCCTGGACCGGCCATCTGCACGACCGCTTTGGCGGCCTCCGATCACCTCGGCCCCGTCTCCCGCTGATTCCACTCGGGGTGGACGTGGAGACCATCGCCGCTCAGGCGTCTGCCCCGGCGGCCCGCTCGGAGCTGCGCAGCCGCTGCGGCCTCGACGATGACGCGGTGCTGGTGCTGTGGGTGGGGCGTCTGTCGTTCTTCGAGAAGGCCTTCCCCCAGGCGATGTTCCAGGCGGTGCAGGAGGCGGCCGTCAAGACCGGCCGGCGCCTCGATTTCGCCCTGGTGGGCTGGTATCCCAACGGTGACGACGACCGGCGGCGCTACCACGAGGCGGCTGCCGCCCTGGCGCCTGATGTGCAGATCCACGACCTGGACGGCAACGATCCAGCCGTCGTGGCCCAGGCCTGGGCTGCTGCAGACATCTTCCTCTCCTTGGTGGACAACGTTCAGGAGACCTTCGGGCTGGCGCCTGTGGAGGCCATGGCCGCCGGCCTGCCCGTGGTGGTGAGCGACTGGGACGGCTACCGCTACACCGTGCGCCATGAATCGGAGGGATTCCTGATCCCCACCCTGGGCATGACCGGCTCCGGGCCGGGTGAACTGCTCGCCCATCTCCACAGCTTTTCGCAGGAGACCTATCAGACCTACGTGGGGGCTGTGGCTCAGCACACCGCCGTCCACGTGGGAGAGGCCGCCGCCGCGCTGACCCGTCTGATCGACTCGCCCGAGCTGCGGCGCAGCATGGGCGCCGCCGGGCAGAAGCGTGCCAGGGAGATGTTCTCCTGGCCCGTGGTGGTGAGCCAGTACAACGATCTCTTCGCTGACCTGGCCGAACGGCGCCACCAGGCCCCGCCGCTGCCCCTGCCCCATCCCCATCGGCTGCATCCGCTGCGGGGTGATCCCTTCGCCGACTTCGCCGGCTTCGCCAGCCAGGTGCTCGAGCCGACCCGGCGGCTTCGCTTCCGGCAGGGGATGGGTGCCCATTCCCTGAACAGGATCAGAGGCGTCGAGCTGGATCGGTTTTTTCCCGGCCTGCGAGCCTCCCCCCGGGAGACCCAGCAGATGCTGGAGCTGCTGGCCCGGGCCGAACCGACCATCGGTCTGGACGCCGCAACGATCGAGGCGGCCTTCGCCCCCAACCGCCGGCCGTTCGTGCGCGCCTCCCTGGTGTGGCTCGCCAAGCTCGGCATCCTCGACTGGTTGCCGGTGCAGGCGGACGCAGAGGCGGGCTCTCCAGCCCCGGAGCACCCAGGTAGGGTGCCAAAAGCTCGGTAGGTTCCGGTCCATGCTCAAGCTGCTGCTGGGTGATCCCAATGCCCGCAAGCTGAAGCGCTACCAGCCGATCGTTTCCGATATCAACCTGCTCGAGGAGGAGGTCGCTCCCCTCAGCGACGATGAGCTGCGGGGCCTCACGGCCGAGTTCCGCCAGAAGCTGGAGAACGCCCGCAGCGGCGGCGGCAACCTCGAGGCGGTTCAGAGCCGGGAGCGCAAACTCCTCGACGAGCTTCTGCCCCAGGCCTTCGCGGTGGTACGCGAGGCGGGCAAGCGGGTGCTCGGCATGCGCCACTTCGATGTGCAGCTGATCGGCGGCATGGTGCTGCACGACGGCCAGATCGCCGAGATGAAGACCGGCGAAGGCAAGACCCTGGTGGCCACACTGCCCGCCTACCTCAATGCCCTCACCGGCCGTGGCGTGCACGTGGTGACGGTGAACGACTACCTCGCCCGCCGCGATGCCGAGTGGATGGGGCAGATCCACCGCTTCCTCGGGCTTTCGGTGGGGCTGATCCAGCAGGAGATGGTGCCCACCGAGCGCCGCCGCAACTACGGCTGCGACATCACCTACGCCACCAACAGCGAGCTGGGCTTCGACTACCTGCGCGACAACATGGCCAGCGACATCGCCGAGGTCGTGCAGCGCGAGTTCCACTACTGCGTGATCGACGAGGTCGACTCGATCCTGATCGACGAAGCCCGCACACCGCTGATCATCTCCGGCCAGGTGGAACGGCCCCAGGAGAAGTACCAGAAGGCGGCCGAGGTGGCGGCACGGCTGGTGCGGGCCGCCGAACTCGGCAAAGACGGCATCGATCCAGAGGGGGATTACGAAGTCGACGAAAAACAACGCAGCTGCACCCTCACCGATGAGGGATTCGCCAAGGCCGAGGAGATGCTCGGGGTGAGCGACCTGTTTGACCCGGCCGACCCCTGGGCGCACTACATCAACAACGCCATCAAGGCCAAAGAGCTGTTCATCAAGGATGTGAACTACATCGTGCGCGGCGAGGATGCCGTGATCGTCGATGAGTTCACCGGTCGGGTGATGCCCGGGCGCCGCTGGAGTGACGGCCAGCACCAGGCGATCGAAGCCAAGGAAGGCCTGCCGATTCAGCCGGAAACCCAGACCCTCGCCTCGATCACCTACCAGAACTTCTTCCTTCTCTATCCGCGCCTGGCCGGCATGACCGGCACCGCCAAGACCGAGGAGGTGGAATTCGAGAAAACCTACAAGCTGGAAGTGGCGATCGTGCCGACCAACCGGCCGCGATCGCGGGCCGACTGGACCGATCAGGTGTACAAGAACGAAGCGGCCAAGTGGCGGGCCGTGGCCCTGGAAACAGCTGAGATCCACAAAGCCGGCCGCCCCGTGCTGGTGGGCACCACCAGCGTGGAGAAATCCGAGCTGCTCAGTGCCCTGCTGGCCGAGCAGCGCATCCCCCACAACCTGCTCAACGCCAAGCCTGAGAACGTGGAGCGGGAGGCCGAAATCGTGGCCCAGGCCGGTCGGGCCGGCGCCGTGACCATCGCCACCAACATGGCCGGCCGGGGCACGGACATCATCCTCGGCGGCAACAGCGACTACATGGCACGCCTCAAATTACGCGAGGTGCTGCTCCCTCGACTGGTTCGTCCCGAGGACGGGCACCGGCCGCCGATTCCACTGCAACGCTCCGCCGAAGGCGGTGGTGGCTTCGCCGGCTCGGGCAAGGCCGGCGGCACCCCGGCGGATCCGTTCCAGGCGCCCACCGAGGCCCGCGCCATGGGCAGCCTCTACCCCTGCGAACTCAGCCCCGAAACCGAGCTTGCCCTCTCCAGCCTGGTGAAGGAGCTGGTGTCCGCCTGGGGCGACCGCGCTCTCTCCGTGCTGGAGCTGGAAGACCGCATTGCCCAGGCGGCCGAAAAAGCCCCGACAGACGATCCTCAGATCCAGTTGCTGCGTGAGCGCATCGCCCAGGTCAAGGACGAATACGAGCAGGTGACCAAGCTGGAAGAACAGCAGGTTCGGGAAGCCGGTGGCCTGCATGTGATCGGCACGGAGCGCCATGAATCCAGGCGGGTCGATAATCAACTGCGCGGCCGGGCCGGCCGCCAGGGCGACCCCGGCAGCACGCGCTTCTTCCTCTCGCTGGAAGACAATCTCCTGCGCATCTTCGGGGGCGATCGCGTGGCCGGCCTGATGAATGCCTTCCGGGTGGAGGAGGACATGCCGATCGAATCGGGCATGCTGACCCGCTCCCTGGAAGGGGCTCAGAAAAAGGTCGAAACCTACTACTACGACATCCGCAAGCAGGTCTTCGAATACGACGAGGTGATGAACAATCAGAGGAAAGCTGTTTATACCGAGCGCTACCGCGTTCTTGAGGGGCGTGAACTGAAGCGCCAGGTGATCGGCTACGGCGAGCGTACGATCGATGACATCGTGGAAGCCTATGTGAATCCCGATCTTCCACCGGAGGAATGGGATTTGGGTCGCCTGGTGGACAAGGTGAAGGAATTCATCTACCTGCTCGAAGATCTGCAGCCCACGGATGTGCAGGGCCTTTCAATGGAGGAGTTGAAGTCTTTCCTGCAGGAACAGATGCGCAACGCCTATGACCTGAAGGAAGGCCAGATTGAGCAACAACGTCCCGGCCTGATGCGCGAAGCCGAGCGGTTCTTCATCCTTCAGCAGATCGACACGCTTTGGCGGGAGCATCTGCAGGCCATGGATGCCCTGAGGGAATCCGTGGGTCTGCGCGGCTACGGACAAAAAGATCCCCTGATTGAATACAAGAATGAGGGCTATGACATGTTCCTGGAGATGATGACCCAGATGCGGCGGAACGTCATCTACTCCATGTTCATGTTCCAGCCTCGTATGGAGGCGACAGCAGCTTCGGTGACAGCCTGAGTTCGGGCGGATCGCGCTGGAGCCGGCAGGCGCCGATCACCGTGGTGGCACCGGCTTCGACCACCCGTAAGGCGCGATAATCCACAACCCGGTGCACGAAGCTCTTGCCCTGGCCGTGCAGAGTGAAAATGCCCCCCCCTGCGAAATACAGCCCTGGCCAGAGCCCGCCCTGAAAAGTGAAACGCAGGCTCCAGGCACTGCCGGCAGACCAGGCGAGGCCGGGCTGGGTCATGGCCGCCGTCTGGTGCTCGGGGAAGACCTGACCACTGATCCGCTGGCCCGTATGGCTGGCCAGGTGACAGGCGAAGCTCAGCCCCTGCAGGTCCGTGTCGGCGTGATAGCTGAAGCAGAGGGCAAAGCCTTCACCGAAGGGCAGCACGTTGGCGCGCTGCCCCTCCAGGGTTTCGATCCAGGCGTCGATGATCCTGGCGCCGTGGCTGGGGTAGATCTCGCTGCTCTGGGGCAGCAGGCTGGGATCGAACCAGGCATGCAGGGGTCCGGGTGGAGCCGCGGGCTCGAGGGCCTCGGCCGTTGCTGCAGGACTGCCGGGGAAGCCGCTCGCAGACTGACGCTGCAGCCCCGGCCCCAGCACTGCATCCCATTCCGCGTCGCCGGCGGTGATCAGTCGCTGGTAGAGCACCGTCACCCGGGCCGGCTCCTCCAGGAGACGGGCACGGCCCTTGTGCAACAGAAGAGCCCTGTCGCAGTGCTGCACGATCTGGGGGCAGCTGTGGGTCACCAGCAGCACCGCTGTGCCGTTCTCCTTGAGGCGTTCGAGGTGGGCATAGCACTTTTTCTGGAACAGCTCATCGCCCACTGCCAGGGCCTCGTCCACCACCAGGACATCGGGATCCACGTGGGCCTGCACCGCGAAGGCCAGCCGCACCGCCATGCCGCTGGAGTAGGTCTTCACCGGCTGATCGATGAAGGATCCGATATCTGCGAAGGCCAGGATCCGATCCAGCCGTTGCTCTGTCTCGGCCCGGCTCAGCCCCAGCACCGAGGCATTGAGATACACATTCTCCAGACCGCTGAATTCCGGGTTGAAGCCACTGCCCAGCTCCAGCAACGCCCCCAGCCGGCCGCGCACCCGCACCCTGCCACTGGTGGGGGTGAGGGTGCCGCAGAGAAGTTGCAGCAAGGTGCTTTTGCCGGAGCCGTTGCGGCCCACCACCCCCAGCGTCTGGCCGCGGGCCAGGCGGAAGCTCACCTCCTGCAGAGCCCAGAACGGCTGGTACAGCCGGCGCCTGTCCCCCCAGAAGGCCTGCAGCAGCCGATCACGTGGGTGATTGTAGATGTGGTAACACTTGCTGATACCTTCGACCAGGACGGCGTCGGTGGTCGATTCCGACGGCCGCGTCATCGGCACCTCTGCATCGTGGGTCTGCGGGCTGGAGGTCATGGGAGTCAGAGCACATCGGCGAAGCCGCGCCGCGCCTTCTGGAAGAGACGGAAACTGATTTCGCAGGCCAGCAGGCCCAGCGCCACGCCCAGCACCACGTAGCTGGCGGACGGGGGCCGTCCCTGGATGGCCACGTTGCGGGTCTGCTCGATCACCACAACGAGCGGGTTGAGGCGGAGCAGGGGCTGCCAGCGCAGCGGCAGGGCGCTGAGGGGATAGAACACTGCGCTGAGGAACATCAGCATGCTCACCACGGTGCCCAGCACCTGACCCAGGTCGCGCACGTAGACCCCCAGCGCCGAAAGCAGCCAGCTCAGGGCCAGGCAACCGCTCACCAGGGGCAACCAGATCAGGGGAAGCCACAGCAGGGTTGGAGGAATCGATCCCTGGGCCAGCAGCTCGAACAGGGCCAGCACCACCAGGCTGGTGAGCGCATGGAAGCAGGCCGTGGCCACGCTCACGGCGGCCAGGATCTCAAGGGGAAAGATCACCTTGGTGACCAGATTGGCATTCTCGAGGATCAGCCCGGGCGCCTTGGTCGCGCTTTCCGAGAAGAGGTTGAACACGATCAGCCCGGCAAACAGATTGATCGCGAAACCGAGCGAGCCGGCCTCCTCGAGATCTCCCCAGCGCGCCTGGAACACCTCGGAAAACACGAAGGTGTACACCGCCAGCATCAGCAGTGGCGTGAGAAAACTCCAGCCCCAGCCCAGCAGCGACCCGCGGTAGCGACCCTGCACCTCACGAACGGTGAGGCTCCAGGTGAGTTCCCGCTGCCGCCAGAGGGCGCGCCAGAAGCGCGGGGTGATCCGTCGGTGCCAGCCGGCCTGCATCGCGGCAGGTTACGTGCTGCCGTTCACGGCGACTCGTCGCCAAGAAACTCCAGGATCTCCCGGTCCTTGAGACTCTGGGACAAGCCGCTGCAGGGTTCCCGCAGCGGCCGGCCGGCCGCCACCTCCTGCAGACAGGCCTGCATGCGCGTGAGTTCATTTTCGAGGGTATCGATCCGTTCCATCAGGTTGCGGATCACCCGGGCTTCGGTGTCCGGCAGGGCCGAGTGGGCCAGGGGGTCGATGCGCACGCCGGATTGATGCACCACCCGGCCGGGGATGCCCACAACGGTGCAGTTGGGTTCAACGCTGCGCAGCACCACCGACCCGGCGCCGATGCGGGTGTTGGCCCCCACCGTGATCGCCCCGAGCACCTTGGCGCCGGCCCCTACCACCACATTGTTCTCCAGGGTGGGATGGCGCTTGCCGTGCTCCTTGCCGGTGCCCCCCAGGGTCACCCCCTGATAGAGCAGGCAGTTGTGGCCCACCACGCTGGTTTCGCCGATCACCACGCCCATGCCGTGGTCAATGAAGACGCCCCGGCCGATCCGGGCACCGGGATGGATCTCCACCCCGGTGAGCAGGCGTGAGAGCTGGCTGAACAACCGCGGCAGCAGCGGGACCCCCGCGCCCCAGAGCCGGTGGCTGAGGCGGTGCAGCACCAGGGCGTGGAAGCCGGGGTAGCAGAGCAGGATCTCCAGGGTGCCGCGGGCGGCAGGGTCCCGTTCCTTGATGATCGCCAGATCGGCCCGGATGGCATTCAGCATGGGGAGATCATGCTGCGGCAGCGATCATGCTGCGGCAGACAGCAGGCCGATCTCCTTGCGCAGCTGGTCGATCGTGGCCGCCCCCAGGTAGCTCTGGGCACAGTGCACCACGGGCAGGCGCATCAGCTGGGCCCGATTCTGGCGCAGGGTCTGCTCCACCAGCGGCAGGCTGGGCCGGTCGCAGAGCACATGGCTGGCGGCGCGCAGCAGGGCCAGCAGGCGGCTGCCGGTGTCGGGATTGGCGGTCATCACCAGCAGTTCATTGCCGCGCATGCTGTGCAGGATCACCTCGGCGGCCCTGAGGATCCCCGGGCTGATGCTCACCAGGCCCACGCAGCTGCCGGCCCGCAGCTCCTTGAGCAGGTTGAGTTCGTGGCGGAAGTCGTTGAGGTCCACCGGCACGGCCCGCACGCCATGGCGCTTGGCGATCTCCTCCACCGGTTGCAGGAAATAGCGGCTGGTCACCACCGTGCCGTTGTTGGAGCTCTCCAGCACCGATTCCAGCTCCTCCATCGGCACCACCTCCACCGGCACCTCCAGATTGGGGGCCAGTTCCTCGGCGATCAGATGGGAGGCGCCGATGTCTTCCCGGGGGGTGCTCACCAGCACCCGGGCGCCACAGCGCAGCCGCCAGTCGATCTCGCGGGTGAACAGATCGCGGGCCTGCTGCAGGGTGCAGCCGGCATTGAGCAGTCCATCCACGCTCTGTCGCACCTCCCGGTCGATGTCCGGCAGGACCTTCTGACGCGGACCGGGGGGTAGACGGATCTCGCGGGGGTTCTGCTGGTCGCGCACATAGATGCCGGAGCCGGCCATGGCCTCCACCACGCCATCGTTCTCGAGCTGGCGGTAGACCTTGCTGATCGTGTTGCGGTGCAGGCCCGTCTGCATCGCCAGCTGACGCGTACTCGGCAAGCGGTGGCCGGGTGGGTAATGGCGGGCTGCGATCGCGAAACAGATCTGGTTGTAGAGCTGGGTCGACGCCGGGATATCACTTTCCTGTTGAATGTGGAATCGCACGCCGGAGGGGACAGACCTTTCGCCGGCCACCCTAAGAGTTTGCTGAAAAACCCCGCTTCCTCTGCGAGAATGAGTCAACTGCCCCAGGTTTGATGCGAGGTCAGCAGGAGCGCAGCGGCTCCTTGTTCTCCTACGTCTCGATCGAGGAGCGGATCCCGA
>NZ_JAYGID010000053.1:0-26735 GCF_034931685.1 Synechococcus sp. CCY9202 | reverse complement strand
AGGTTGCGGGCGAAGTGGACGCGGCAACGCTGCCAGACGCAGCCCTGCAGCTGCCTGCGGATGGCCTTGGTAAGGCCCACGTGGGCGTCGCTGATCACCAGCTTGACGCCAGTGAGGCCGCGCTCCTTGAGCGAGGCAAGGAACTCACTCCAGAAGCCCTCGCTTTCGCTGTCGCCCACCTTGAGACCCAGCAGCTCCCGGCGGCCGTCGGCATTGACGCCCATGGCGACGACCACGGCCCTTGAGCAGACCTGCAGGGCCTTACCAGTCGGCCGTGGAGGTAGGTGGCATCCAGGTAGACGTAGGCGTAGCCGGACTCCTGCAGGGGCCGGTTCAGAAACGCCTGCACCTGCTCGTCGATGTCCTGGCAGATGCGACTGACCTGGGATTTGGAGATACCGCTCTGGGAGCCCAGGGCGGCGACCAAGGCATCCACCTTGCGGGTGGAGACCCCACAGATGTAGGCCTCCATGATCACGCCGTAAAGGGCCTGCTCCACCCGGCGACGGGGCTCGAGGATCGAGGGCAGGAAGCTGCCAGCCCGCAGTTTGGGGATCAGCAGGTCGATGTCGCCTACCTGGGTGGTCAGACTGCGGGACCGGTAGCCGTTGCGATAGCCGACACGCTCCTCGGTGCGCTCGTGGCGGTCGGCACCGAGCACGGCAGCGACCTCCAGCTCGATCAGCTGCTGCAGGCCGTAGCGGGCCAGCTCGGGGATCAGCTCACCGGCCGTGCTGCCGTCCAGTAGCGGCGCGAGGTCGGGTGCGGCACAGTAAGTCTTGGGCATGGTTCGTCTGGTTGAGGTGGTTCTCGAACCAGGGAAACGGGCCTGCCCACCCCTTGCAACACCAGCCGCTGGGCCAGCCGCCTGAGATGCGCGGCCCACCCCGGCTACGCCGGGGTGGGGGTGCCAGGGGATTTACACCAAGCCTTGGGACGCCAGCAAAACTGGTTACTGAGCTTAAAGCAGTAGGTTTCGAAAACATGGAGAAGCTCTTCTGCATAATGAAGCCGATTAATGCTCATCAAACCGCAATAGAGGTGGACATATCCACTGCAACACAATAGATCTGTTGATCTACAGGTAGAGCTGGACATAGAACGACAAGGCGCCACGGATACGACTGGGGACAACCACCGGCTTGGAGGTAGATTCCGGGACGTGAAAGCAGGAGGACATTTGATTAACGAATAGATTCTCAGGATAAAACACAGTCATGAAATACAAGTACTCACACGTAACCACTCCGCCATTTCAACTTCAGTGATGGCCACAAAAAGCCGAGATAAAAACCAAATGCGAGACCCAACGACGGCACAGCGAATTGGCCACCTGTAATGTAACAAAGAAAAAAGAACGAGGGGAGAACAAGAAGGTTGGTAAATAGATTGAGCCGAGAATACCTAAGGTTTACAAGAAATAAACCGATCAAAGGAATTGCAAGGATGCCTAGTCTTCTGGCAAGATAAAGATAAGTCGAGTCATTGTTATTCTTATTTGTAATGGAATCGAATCCTTTGTCAAATGTGGTATTCCCAGTTCCGAGAAGAGAAGGCATAACATTGCGGAATTCAAGCGCCTCTGAAACCGCTAATGATCGGGCCATGGCAGATGAATCTTCATTTGCGTCGAACGATTTTGCTACAATTTGATTATATGCAAGATCTCCCCCAGAATACAACAGTCTGAATAATTGCTCGACACTTGATATGATCTGGCCAAATGATAAGTATATCACAATCGCAGAGCCCAATGGCACAAGTAGCTTAATCAATGTGGAATGCTTATTTGTCAGTGCATAAACACACACAACCAATAACAAATAAACCGCAAGCAGAATTGAAGATCGAAATAGACTTACAAATGCTACTGGCATCCAACACATTAATACTAAAAGAGGCCAACGAAACTTGCTTGCCTCAAGAAGCAGTGAAACAGAGCATATAAGCAAAAATAAGTTAGGAAATGACTTCAAGTCCAAGCCAAAAGGGTCTGGGCTTGACAATGATATGCGAGCAAAGAATAGAATAGGGTATACAATCGACAATAGGATTGTAATTTTTCCGAGAATACTCAAGGGACAGGAGCGAGCATTATTGCTGATTAAAAATGCAAAGGCCATCCAAGCTAGGGCCCTAGTTTCAGAAAGGATTGGCCTTTGCAACTCAGGATGGACAAAGAGAGAGATGGCCGAAAAAGCAATGAGACAAAGAAGAAAGATGCAGAATTTTGACTCGACAGCCTTCAGATTGACATACTGCTTGAGGTCTTGTCTGCACAGAAAGTACGGAATGACAAGCAGAACGTCACCAGCATAATAGCCATTTATCAACAGGACACTTTCAAGTACACCGCTTAAAGCAAATGATACCAATATCAGTGAAAGTGTTATCTTAGCAGTCTTTGCGAAGGTCATAGTAGAAAAAGAATAGAAGTATCATCGTGTAACTCTAGCCAATAGATTATGATGGGGGATGAATCAGAATAGAATTTAAGGTTGATTCAATTGTCAACAAGTCTGCAGATATAGGCTGGTAGTAATCTGACCTCTTGTCTCCATGTCGACTGGACGCGATTGGAATATATTTATGCCCCATTGACTTTGCAAGTGCGTAGTTATGCACAGGCACTCTACTATACGGCAGAATCTCTATTGCAGTGCAGGATGATGAAAAGATTAAATGCGAAAAGCCTGCACCGGATGGCCCAATCACAACACGGGCGCTTGAAAATAATTGAATCTTCTCAGCAAGGGAAAGATTTTCCAATTCATATTTCACAAATCCAAACTTTCCTAGCAGATCTACAAGCTCTTCTTCGTTGACAATATTGCGCTTTGATGAATTCCTAGATTGGCTGCGAGAGATATAGATTAGCTTGGTATCATTGTAAACGGTCGGCAGGTCTGCAGCCAAATCCCTAATCTTTCTACTAGCCCATGGATGAACTGCTAGCAAACCACTTGGTGCCAAAAAGGAAGGGAGAAAGACCTGATCAAGTAAATAGCTTGAACTGTCATCTAACAGTTGGATTTCTGGCTTCGATTCACCATGGAAAACAAAATCAATTATTTCCTTTTCAATATCAGAGATTTCTGAGCCTGAAAGTAGTGTTACGTTACAGCCTTTAGCTTCAGAGTAAGACTTGATCATCATTAATCTTGGCAAGTACTCAACTAAATAGTGCGCATAGCCCTTCCACATATGTCGAAATAGAAAGTATGATTTATTTGCGGGTGATTCCAGTCTCTTCCGGCTTAAACACGACTGATCGACCATTCGACGCAAATGGTGCAGTATCATCGAGGATGAATCAGTAGTTGAAAAAGAATCTACCAGGAACTCCCCTGAAGTGTTGCATATACCTTCAAGATGAGGAACATAGACAACATGATCCAACCTATGCATCAGCAAATCTGGATATCGATATAGCTTTGTAGAAAGAAATGGATAATCAGAATAACAAAATTTGGGGTGCACAATACTTGAATCAAACGCAAGTATTTCAGCACACGCATCTATCAGATATGTTTGATGCGCTACAGCATCTAGCTCGCACGTTCGCAGGTGCAGAAGATTTAGCAGTCTTCTTTTGAGACTTTTGATCTTTGAAAGCATTTGGTACAACAAAATCAAGATGCATACTTGCGAATACTGAAATAGCAAGTCATTTCAAATAGAAGAGCATGTACAACGAGATTCACTTAAACATGAACGCTCCCCATTTCCAAGATGTGCCAGAGGTTCGGGTTGCCACCGATTATAACCTTTGGCTTAGGCTTGAGATGGACTTCATTACTTGTTCGGGGCTAGGGAACTCAGCTAAGATAAGGGCTTTCATTGGGCAATTGGAAAGAAATAGCTGATGATCATCAAGAGGTGATGTGGTCGCGTCGGCGTACCAAATCTTGGAACGCGGCATTGCCTGCTTCTAGCTCTTGGTAACTGCCAATACCGGCGATACGGCCCTTATCCAAAATAACGATGCGATCGCAGCGCTGCACCGTGCTGAGCCGGTGGGCAATCAGCAACACCGTAATCGTGTGATCTAGTCCGTCAATGGCTGCCATCACTTCCGCTTCCGTCCGGTTGTCTAGCGCACTGGTGGCTTCATCCAACACCAGCAACTCCGCCTGGCGGTACAAGGCACGAGCAATGCCGATACGTTGTCGTTGGCCGCCACTGAGCCGGACACCGCGTTCGCCGACCACAGTGGCATAGCCTTCAGGCCTGCTCTCGATGAGATCAGCGATTTTGGCCTGCTTAGCCGCTTGGCGCACTCGTTTATGGTCAACAAGCTCAAACGGAACACCAAACGCAATGTTTGCAGCAAAGCTTGCATCGCTCAAATAGATCTGCTGAGGTACGTGGGCCACCAACTGATGCCAGGCAGTCACCAGCCCTGTAGTCTTATGGAGGTCTTGGCCTTTAACCAGCACTTTGCCTTGGCTGGGAGTTAGCAGACCAAGAACAAGATCGCTGGTGGTGCTCTTACCGCTGCCGGTGCTCCCCACAAAGGCGAGACGCTCGCCTGGGCGAATTTCCAGATCGAGTTCTCGTAGGACACAGGGCCCCTCGGAACTGTATCGAAAGCTCACCTTGTCCAACTGAAGCAGCGGAATGTCATCTGAATTGGACGTGAACGGCGTACCTGAAGCAAGAGGGAGTTCCGCCGATTTAGTGTGCAGAAATGGCTCCAAACGGTAAAGAGAAGCCTGGTGAGCCAAGATGCTGCTCACTGCGCCAAAACATTGTTGAAGCGGTTGCAGCAGGCGGTAAGCTCCCAGAGCTAAAGTACCCAGCAAAGGCAGCTGCTGCTCAATCCCCTGGCCTGACAAGGCCAGATTAAGTGACAGCCCCACAATAAGAATCACTGCAAAGCCCTCTACAAAATAGCGAGGTGCAGTTATGTTTATATTGATAGCAGCCTGCGCTAAACGATAGCTACGATTGCGTCCTCGATAGGTATCAAGGAAGAAGGGCTGGCTGCGATCCAGAATCACATCGCGGATACCGCCCAGTCCTTCCTGAGCCACCTGCAGACTGCTTTGGTAATTGCTGGTAAGACGGATTCCTTCGGTCCTTAACGCCGTTCGGGAAAAGCGAAATACCACTATATAAAAAGCTGCCAGCAGGGTGCTGATCGCTAACATCACTCCTGGGGATAGAGCAATCAGAGAACCGCCCAGGAGCACCACGATTGCCAAGTTCACCAAAAGAATAAGCAGCGCCTGAATGCTTCCAAAAGCTTGGTCAACATCCTTGGTGAGAATACCCAGCACGCTGCTGCTGTTCTGCTGCAGATGCCAGCCAAAGTGTTTCTGCAGCACCGCGGCAAAAACCTGCTCACCCAGGTCTGCGGTGATAAGGGCGCTGAGCCGCTGCTGGATGCGAACTGTCTGTACCCGTAGCAGGGTGCTTAGGATCACCACAACAATGAAACCAAGGCCTAGGGAGAGCAGCAGGTGCTGCTGCGGCAGTATCCGTAAGGGTGTAGCCAGTGGCCCCAGGGCCTTGAGGCCCTCGCTAGGATTCGCCAGAAGGCGCAGAAACGGCAGCAAGGCGCCAAGGTTTGCCACCTCGCCAGCCGCAGCCGCCAGGCTCAGCAGCTGCAGAGCCAGCAGTTGCTTGCGGCGCTTCGGGCTGAGGGCGCTCCAGAGCATCCGCAGCGGCTGAAGTGATCTGGCAAACGAAGCAGGCAGCCTCATGGGCACGCTTTGAGGAGGATGAAAGACGGGTTCAAGCAGGAGAGGGATGAGTCATGGTTATGGGACAATGTTTAGCGATTTAACTCAGATACGATGAAGGGATTCCGCCACGCTGCAGCTTTTTGGCTGAATTGTAAGACTATCAGCTCCAGCGCAGTATCTCATAACCTCATTAGGTCTATAGGGTATTTGACCAAACAGTAAATTGCCCTTGGCATTCCACTGTAGCCAGAGCCTATGGGAAAATTCACGAAGAGTACATGGATTTCCGCTGCTTAGGTTAAAGATTCTAACTCGAGGATCGCTTATTTGGAGTTCTGCAGCACGACCAAGGAATAGACTCGCAACATCCTCCACAGCTAAAAAGTCGCGAATCTGCTCTCCCTCTGTCATAGGAAAATCTTCCCCAGCGAAGGCAGCCTTTCGAAGCATGGGCCAGAAACGGGCAGAACTCTCACCTTTCCCATAAACATGAAACACCCGTAGCATTTCTAGGTTGAGCTGATGCTCTTCAGCCCATTGACAGAGAGCAACTGATGCAGCCGCCTTCGAAGCTGCGTAGCTATTGGCAGGCTCCAAGGGTGCATCCGTCGGAATAGCGGCAAAACGTTCACCGCTGCGGCCATATTCAAAACAACTGCCTGCCACAATGAAATTGCGAATGCCCGCCAACCTGGCCTGCTCAAAAAGGGCTAGCACCGCCATCAGGTTCCATCGCAAGCACTCAATGAGGCTATCGAATGGATACTGAACTGAATGGGCCGCCAGGTGAACCAGAACGTCACAGCCCTCAATATCTCTGGCAGTAACTTCGTCCAACTGGCGATCAAGCCAGTCAGGCTGGCTATCGATCAGAATTCTAGGCGTGCTTGCCGAGCTTCTCCGCAATGCCAGAACATTGTGGCCAGCAGCCAAAGCCTGATTGAGAAAGTGAGAACCGATGAACCCGGTTCCTCCAGTGAGAAGGATTCGCATTAGGTACTGCAGAATGAGCTAATCACTCCAATCTCTGCCTGGAGCATTACAGGGGTGAGCCCTGGATAGGTTCCGAGAAAGAGCGTAGTGAGCATGATCGAATCGGAATCATTCAGCTCACCAACTTGGCGCAGGGCTTCCGGGCGATCCTGCTTGAGTTGCACAAAAGCCGGCTGGCGGATGAGGTTGCCACCGAACAGCATGCGATTGCCGATGGCGTTGGCATCGAGCTCGCGAGCAAGGTCGGTGCGACTGAAGGGAGCATCGGGTCGCACGGCAATCTTGAATCCAAACCAGGAGCAGTCGGTGCGGCAGCCCGTTTCATCCCACTGGAAAGTGCCATCGCCGTTCCAGGCTGTGGCGTGGGTGGGCAAGGCAAACTCCAGCACATGTTCAAGGCTGGCCAGCCCACGACGCAGGGTTTCCCAGTTCTGCTTGCGAGCTTCGATGAACTCTGGAAGCCGCTTGAGTTGCACCCGACCGATCGCTGCCTGGGGATCGAGCGGCTTGAGGTTAAAGCCCAGATGGCTGTAGGTGTACTTGTGGTCGTACCCCTCAGGCAGTTCGCCCAGCTGCCAGCCAAAGCGCTTGTTGCAGGTGTTGTCGATGCCGCTGGGGCACCAGCAGTCGCGGCCCCAGTCGCGGAAGCTCTCGGCGATCACCTTGAGCTTGGCGTCGCGGACAATACTCACCGCGCCGCCTTCGCCCATGGTGAGGTGATGGGGCGGGTAAAAGCTCTGTGTGCTGATGTCGCCCCAGGTGCCCGTCCAGCGCACCACCCGATCAGGGCCTTCATCGAGCCCAGGGCTGTTCTCACTGAAGCCCAGGCTCGCGGCCAGCTCACGCGGCATCGAATAGCTGCAGCCAAGGGCGTCGCAGTTGTCTTCCACCAGCCAGAGGTTGTGCTGGCGGCAAAAGGCCAGGGTGGCAGCCAGATCGAAGGGATTGCCCAGGGCATGGGCCATCATCACGGCCTTGGTTTTGCCTGGGCTGTAGGCCAGCTCCAGCTGCTCACAGCGAGCGTTGCCGGTGATCGGGTCGGCATCGATGAACACCGGCACGGCGCCCACCTGCACGATCGGGGCCACGGTGGTGGGAAAACCCGCCGCCACCGTGATCACCTCATCGCCCGGCTTGATGCGCCGCGCCTCCGGCAGTTTGGGCGAGGTGAGCGCCGAGATCGCCACCAGGTTGGCGCTGGAGCCTGAATTCACCAGCAGGCTGTGGCGAACGCCAAGAAAGGCGGCCAATTCCTGCTGGAAGGCTTCTCCCTCCTTGCCCAGGGTGAGCCAGAAATCGAGGGTGCTGGCCACCGCTGCCTCCACCTCGTCTTCCGTGAATACGCGGCCGGCATAGGGAATCGTGGTGCCTTGCTGCCAAGGCTGCCGATCGGGGTCAGCAGCCGGACGGAAAGGGGCGTGAACCTGGCGGGAGTATTCGCGGGTGAGACGAAGGATCTCCTGCCTCAATGCTGCGGGATCAGGCATGGGTGTGGCTTGAGACATCAGGTGGAAGAGGCCTGGTAGGCATGGAGATCCGCAAGGCAACACTCCAGGGGGCTGGCCCCCTCGTGCACAGCCTTGTACCAGCCCACGGTGCGCTCAATCGTGGTGGCGTAATCCCAACGGGGCTGCCAGCCGAGCCGGTGATGGGCTTTGTCGATCTGCAGGTGCAACAGGCCTGCTTCGTGGGGAGCGGATGGATCGCTCTGATCGATCCACTCACCTGGCCAGTGGCTGAGCATGGTGTGAACCAGATCACGCACGGGGCGGTTGCTCTCAAGCTGGGGGCCAAAGTTGAAGGCCTCACAGGGT
Organism: Synechococcus sp. CCY9202; assembly: GCF_034931685.1. NCBI lineage: Bacteria > Bacillati > Cyanobacteriota > Cyanophyceae > Synechococcales > Synechococcaceae > Synechococcus > Synechococcus sp. CCY9202. Next base: position 18,238 of record NZ_JAYGID010000053.1, on the reverse strand, counting down.
GGCTCAGGATCGGTGGCCAGAGCCTCTGCCAGCCGTAAGTAACCGCCCAGGGGTTCGAGCACGTGCTGCCAGGGGCGAGTGGCGGCTGGATTGCGCACGGCGATCGGCTCGCCTGCTGCTAAGGCACGCATGGCATCGGGCACGATGCGATCGGCAGCCCAGTCGCCACCGCCGATTACGTTGCCGGCGCGGGCGGTGGCGATACGCAGATGGGGGGTTTGGTGGGGAGCCGTGCCGCAGAAGCTGGCCCGCCAGCTTGCTATGGCAATCTCAGCCGCCGCCTTGCTGGCACTGTAGGGATCATGTCCACCAAGGCGATCAGGCTCGCGATAGCCGTAGGCCCACTCACGGTTTTGATACACCTTATCGGTGGTGACCATCACAACCGCGCAGGCATGGCGCAACGGCTTCAAGGCCTCCAGCAGCTGCAGAGACCCCATCACATTGGTGGCCCAGGTGCCCATCGGATCGGCGTAGCTGCGGCGCACTAGGGGTTGGGCGGCGAGGTGAAGCACCACCTCCGGCTGACACTGTTCAACCAAAGCCGCCAGAGCTTCACCGTGAGCCAGATCGGCAAGATTGTGGCTCCACTGTTCACCCGGGGGCCTGGCGGCGGCCAGCGCCCGGAAGAGGTTGGGCTCGGGTTCGGGCTCCAGGGCTGTTGCCCACACACGGGCTCCCAGCTGCTGGAGCCATAACAACAGCCAACTACCCTTGAAGCCGGTGTGGCCGGTGAGTAACACACGCCTTCCCTTCCAGAAGTTGAGATCAGACATCACCACACCTTCCAGGGGGCGCGGCCCTGGCTCCAAAGCTCCTCGAGCAGCTGCCGATCGCGCAGTGTGTCCATCGGCTGCCAGAAGCCGTTGTGGTGAAACGCCGTGAGCTGCCCATCGGCAGCCAGCCCCTTGAGCGGCTCCTGTTCCCAGATGGTGGCGTCACCTTCAATCCGGCTGATCACCTCTGGCTCCAGGACGAAAAAACCACCGTTGATCCAGCCGCCATCACCCTGGGGCTTTTCCTGAAAGCCACTCACCCCATTGCCGTCGCCAAACTGCAGAGCCCCGTAGCGTCCAGGCGGCTGCACCGCTGTGACTGTGGCCATCCGCCCATGGCTGTGGTGATGGCCAATCAAGGCGGTGATATCAACATCCGCTACGCCGTCGCCGTAGGTGAAACAGAAAGGCCCATTGCCCACATAGTCGCGGACACGCTTGAGACGGCCGCCCGTCATCGTAGTGTCGCCAGTATCCACCAAGGTGACCTCCCAAGGCTCCGCCTTCTTGTGGTGAACTTCCATCGAGTTGAGCTTCATGTGGAAGGTTACATCGCTCATGTGCAGGAAATAGTTAGCAAAATACTCCTTGATCACATAACCTTTGTAGCCGCAACAGATCACAAACTCGTTGATGCCATGCGCACTGAAGATCTTCAGGATATGCCAGAGGATCGGCTTGCCACCAATCTCCACCATCGGCTTGGGCTTGAGATGCGTTTCTTCGCTGATGCGGGTGCCGAGGCCGCCGGCCAAGATGATGGCTTTCATGGGTTGGCTTGCTGAGGTTGGCGTACAAAAGACTGAAATCCAGCATGGCAGCTTTCCAGGTGTTGGTAGCTGCCAATGCAGGAGGGGCGGCTCTGAAACAGCCAGGGGAAGAGCCCAGGCGGAAGCGGGCGTTGCTGGCGGCACGAAATCCTGAGCAGCCGAATCAAGGCCCCGCTTCAGCTGCTGGCAGCCAGCCAGGCGGCCAGGTCGGCCGGGCCCTGGAAGTCGAGCAGGGCAACTCCTGCGGAGAAGGCTGCGCCTACGGCCAGGGCTTCCAGCTGCTCCAGCGGCAGGGCCTGGATCTGTGCGGTGGTGGCTTCGCTGAGGGGGCCGCAGCGGCGGTTGAGGAGGCGGAGGGTCATGGAGGCTGCTTCGTCCTGGCGGCCTTCCTGACGACCCTCGGCCAGCCAGTCCAGGTCGGCACAGGGTGGGAGCACACCGGCAGGGTGAGCACGTTCAGCAGGAGGTGGTGATCCGGCTGCCGGCTCAAGGCCTCAAGGCGCTGCACCTGCGGCTACAGCGTCGTGAGGAGGTTATGCAGACGCTGCTGATGAGCAGCCGAGGGCATCACACGTGCACGGCGCCAACGCCTTACAGACGATGGGCTCACATCCAGCCGCGCAGCCAGAGCAGGGAGACCACCCACCTGAAGATGCAACGCTGCTTCCACTAAATCAGCGATTTCCTGCCGCTCAATCTCAGCATCAGTCGTGCTGTCGATCCGGTCCCAGTCGGCCCGTGCTGTGGCAGCATCCCAAGTCCCGTCAGACTTCTGGCGCATCAGCTCGCTGTTGGCCGTGAGCCTGTATTTCACGAGTGTTGGCTTTTCGAGCCGAGATGATTCGGATCCGTCCTTGCCGCTCGGTGTAGACGACAACGAAATGTTTTCCTTGGATCTCACCGTAGAAACGAAACCGATCTTCGCCGTAGGGGAGCCGTTGATCGGGTTCTCTGAAATGAAACCTGAGGGGTCTGAGAAGGCCTGGCTGGCGAACCCAAAGTCGAAGCCACGGTCTTGGAAGGTTTGCTGGCTTTTGTTGTCATCCCACTCAAACTCCAATGGCGGCAAGGGGTCAGCCCCCACTCATTCAGGGCTTCCAGCTGTGGATGCAGCGTAGGGCCTTCGCACCGATCCTGCCGCCAGAACCCTGGCGCCCTGGTCGTCTGTCAGCAGTGCGCAGAGTTGATCCAGACCGTTCTGCAAGAGCCGGTAGGTCCACGCGCTTGGTAATGAACGGTTGCGGCGCTGGCTGGCGAAAAAGGCTGCTGCGGCCAGGGGTTGGGGCTGCAGCCTGTGCGGGGTTTGCTGCGTGTGGAGCCCCGTTGGCGGGTGGTGGCTGAGAGGTTCGTTCGGGCTGGGGCGCCTGGCGGCTCAGGGGGAAGCCACCGCCACCGTGAAGCCCACCCGGCCCGCCAGAAACGGCAGCACTGCCCCCAGCGACACCAGCTCCGCCCTGCCACTGGCCAGCATCACCACCAGCAGCAGCCCAGCAGGAGGGTGCGGGTGGATTGGGGTTCAGACGCTGGACCTGGATTTGTCATCGTTCTGAGTTGCTGAAGCCTGATCGTGATTAGCTGATCGTGATCAGTACTCAAGCGGTAGGGGCTGGTCAATCCACCAGGCCCCAGCCCTGGTCGTCGAGCAGCTGAAACACGGCGGGTTCGCCGCTGGCTCCCTGCCACGAGAGCAGATTGCCCAGCGGTTCTTCCCGCCAGGCGTCTGCACACCGCTCAAACACCGCCGCATTCCGGCTACGGGGAAGCAGTCTCGAGGGATAAAGCAGCCCATCCGGCTGCTCCGGTGCACCATGCACCCAGCGGGCCCAGTGCTGGCACACCTCCAACGCATCGCAGCTGTGCAGCAGCCGTGCATCCAGATTCAGCGCCTGGAGAGCGGGCCCCGTGAAATCCAGCATCTGCAGATCGCGCTCGGCCCAGAGCCGGGCCACACAGCGCTCGGTCAGTTCCTGGCGGCTGAGGAACTTCACTGAAGCCGGAGCCAGGCTGTTCATCAGCTCGCGCCCAAAGGTTTCAGCAAAGGCCGCATCCACACTGTCTGAGGCATAGAGCAGCCCGAAACGGCCATTGGGATCATTCCAGCGACCCAGCGGCTGCCGCCCCCAGAACAAGGCGCTCGCGTGCCGACAGTGCTGAATCCGCCACCACTGGGTACCTGCAGGAATTGAGGTGAGCTTCAGCGAGGTCTCATAGCCCCCCGGCGGTTGCGGGAGTGGCACCACTCAGCGAGCCAGATGCTGGCCAAACTGGCGGGCCCGGCAAGCGATCAGCTCCAGGCCTGTGGGGCGGTCGCAGCAGAGATGATCTGCTGGGCACCCCTCCAGCTCAGCATCGGGGCTCAGCAAAAACCGCAGCTGGGCTGAACCACTGGCGGTGTCAAGCATCGGCAGCACCTGCTCCACGCCAGGCCATACCCGTCGGTTGCGCTGGTCGAACTGAAAAACCGGATACAGAGTGTGCTTGCCGCGCTTCACGCCCAGCAGCAACTTGCGCTCGCGACGCTTTCGCACCGTATCTTCACCCACCCCCAGCAGCTCTGCCACCTCGGCTGCTCGGAGCGTGCCACCGCGGCTCTTGAGCAACTGCGCCAAGGCCCGCTCACCCCGTAGGCGCAGCATCCATTCGCGATTCAGGGGTTGCTCTTCCCCTCGCCAGGCCTGAATCACCAGCTCACTGAGCAGGCCAAGATCGTCGAGAGCCAGGGTTGCTGGGTCGTGGCTGGCCTGCTGCAGCGGCCCGCCTGGCCGTGCCAGTTTCTGGGCCATCAACTGACTCACCCGCAGCAACAAAGCCGTGGCCGCTGGGTCGTCCAGGAAACCCTCCTGCGCCAGCGCCAGCGCACGAACCGCTTGACCACTCGCTTGTGCGAGAGCCTCGCTTGTCGATCGATCGCGCAAAGCCATGGTTTCCGCCGGCCCTGCCTGCTTTGTCCAGGACACCACCCTAGCCGGACAAAGCTGAAATCAGGTTCCAGCGGCAGGTGCACGGTGCGCCCATCCCGCGCCGAACGGTAGGCACCAATCAGCAGCTCCATCAGCAGCTCCAGGCTGCGCAGGCCCTCACGACCGTTGCACAGGTCCTCGGCCTTGCCCTGCTTCAGCAGCCGGATGAAAGGCGGGTCCTGGGCTGCAGCCCGTGAAGAGCTCGGTGCCATCAAGCGCTGCAGGGGATCAGCGGCACAACGCCTCCCCCAGGCTGGTGGACTGGACGGCTCAGGGGGAAGCCCCCTCGCGGCCGACAACCCCCACCCGCTCACCCCGACGGATCTCGAAGCTCACATCCTTCAGCGCCCAGAACTCCTCCTCGCTGGTTTCGTGGTGGAGGGCGTAAGAAGCACGGGCTTCGATCAAAGCAGCAGCACCGGCTCACCAGCGGCAGACAGCAGCCGTGCCGCCTCCCTGTCAAACGTGGCCAGCTGCTCACCACCAAGGGCTCGGCCGCCATAGGCGATCACCCCATCAGCAAAGTCGCCCCCCGACGAGAGAAGCTTCAGCCCGGCACGAACAGCCTGGCGATCCACAGCCACGCCGCTGCTGCCGATCAGCGCTTCGATGGAGGAGGCGCAGTCACTGGCCGCGAAGCCATACACCCGCCGCAGCACCCACACCAGCTCGCACAGCACCGGCACGGGTATCGCGATCAACTCCGCCCGCTCCAGCAGATCCGCTGCTGCCTTGGCCTGCTCAGGATCGTCCTGCACCAGGGCCCGCACCAGCACATTGGTGTCGGCGGTGATCCTCACAGGCCGCTCCAGCCGGAGGCCGCAGCCTCATTCATCTCCTCCAGGCTCGCCCGGCGGGCGCTGCGCCCTGCCAGCAGGCCAATGAAGCCATGGATGCTGCCGGTGGCCTGCTCGGCATGGAGCTCCAGCCGCCCTCCCGGCAGCACCTCCACATCCACGCGCTGGCCTGGCTGAATGCCGAGATGGGCCAACAGCTCCTTGCGCAGGGTCACCTGTCCCTTGCTGGTCACCGTGAGCGATACAGCCGATCGTTTTGTCGCTGATCGTTTTGCCATGGCGAAACGGAGCCAATGCGGCCAGCGTAAGGCAGGAATGCCTTACTGGCGTGCTCCGTAGTCAGATCACATCCGCAAAGCGCTTCGGAATTTCGGGGGTGGAGACACCACATGTGGTGCATGGGCGGTTGGCCTCAGGAGTTGTTGGCTCAGGCGTCGATTGGGTCGCCATCCGCTTCCAGAAACCGGCCGGAAGTCCCTGGCGATCGATGCAGGGCAAGTTCGAGCACCGTTTCCAGGCGGATCACTCGGCCCTGGAGATCGTCGAGGCGGCGTTGCTGCTCCTTCATCAGCCCGGCCATCTCTTCCACCTTGTCGTTCATCCGGATCACGGTGGTGAGAGCCGAGAGCATCCGGTCTGTGACGCTCATGGCTGAGCGCCCAAGGCAGCTCTCACCTCGGCCAGTGCCAGATCCAGGGTTTGTTCGGTGCGGCTGGTGCTGAGTTCCAGCTGCCTGAGGGCCGCTTCCAGGGCCTCCGCTTCTGCGAGGGAGCGCGTTTCGGCTTCAGCGTTGCGGTGGGCATACGCCGCTCCCGCCTCACGGAAAAACTGGCCGAGTGAGAGGCCCAGGCTGTTGGCCCGATCGGCATAGGCAGCCTTTTCTGTGGGTGTCATCAACACGGCTACCCGCTCAGTGGCTCTCTCAGCGGCTCGCTCAGTGGCTCGCTCTGAGGGGTGCTGTGGACTCTTGCCGGCTGGCACGCTGTTCTGTGCATGATCAGCACATGCTAAGGCGAGTGGGGCGGGCGCTTGGCGGCTCAGGGGGGAGCCAACCGCCATCACCATCGGTGTCAGCAGCGTGCCGGAGAACACGATCACCGGATCGGGAATGGCGGTGCGCACCGGCAATTGGGCTGGTGGCGTCGGCCTAGCCCAACAGCAGCCTGAGCTCAGCGTCAGGCAGTTTTGCCTTGCTTGCTGCCGTCTTGGGGATGCAGCCAGTTGCCACCAAAACCAGCGCTGGCCTGGCCGTGGGAGATGGCGTTCCAGCCCTTCGGCAGAGCGATGCGATCGGGCTCGATGATCAGGCCCGGCGAGTCAGGCACGTCGTACCTGCACAGCACCAGTGGGGCGCTGAGGTCTTTCACGGTTAAAGACACCCGATCGTGACTGGAACTGGATCAGATCAGGAGCTGCTCGTGGGCGACTTGGTGGTGGACTGCGGCCTTGCACAGCCCGCGGTCAAAGCTGGCCAGTTGCAGGTTCAGCCGTTGACAGAGAGCCAGATGCAGCGCATCCCCTGCCCGCAGAGGGGGCGCTTGCGCCAGACAGAGCCGGGCGGCTCCATCGAAATCCTCGGCTGTCAGCGGCAGGGTGTGCAGGCGCTGCTCACGCAACACCCCAAACCGCCGCCAGGCTTCCTGGGATTCCAGCGGCGTGATCGCACCACGGCGCACCTGCAAAGCCAAAGCTGAAGCCAGTTCCGTGGCCACCCAGGGGGAGATCAGCATGGGCTGCTTGGCGTGGGCTTGCAGAAAACTCGCGGCAGTCGCAGTGCCTGCTTCGTGCACCAGAGCCGCCACCAGCAGGGAGGTGTCGAGGTAAAGGCGCCTCAATAGCGGGCTCCCTCCCGCAGTTCCTCAAGCAAGGTCGTCGCAGTATTGCCCTTGTGCAGGGGTTGGGCCCTGGTGGCAGCCAAAAAAGCTTCCAGATCAAAGTCCGCCGCAGGCTGCTCGGCCGCCCGGGTGAGCCGGGCCACAGGGATCCCTCGCCGGGTGATCTCCACGTCTTCACCTGATTCCACGGCAACCAAGAGGGCCGAAAGCTGGGCTTTGGCCTGCGCCACGTTGAGACTGCGCATCTTGTGGAGAGTTGGTTAGATGACCAACTATAGCGGTGGCTGTCTCGGCTGGTGTGGGTTCAGGCACTCATCCGCTCGATCAGGAACTGAACGCTTGGGCAAGCGGGCCAGGATCACGGTGTAATCGAAAGCCTGTTGGCTCAGCTGAGGGAAGTCCCTCCACCGCGCTTAGAAATTTTGGGGTTGGAGACACCACATGTGGTGCATGGGCGGTTGGCCTCAGGAGTTGTTGGCTCAGGCGTCGATTGGGTCGCCATCCGCTTCCAGAAACCGGCCGGAAGTCCCTGGCGATCGATGCAGGGCAAGTTCGAGCACCGTTTCCAGGCGGATCACTCGGCCCTGGAGATCGTCGAGGCGGCGTTGCTGCTCCTTCATCAGCCCGGCCATCTCTTCCACCTTGTCGTTCATCCGGATCACGGTGGTGAGAGCCGAGAGCATCCGGTCTGTGACGCTCATGGCTGAGCGCCCAAGGCAGCTCTCACCTCGGCCAGTGCCAGATCCAGGGTTTGTTCGGTGCGGCTGGTGCTGAGTTCCAGCTGCCTGAGGGCCGCTTCCAGGGCCTCCGCTTCTGCGAGGGAGCGCGTTTCGGCTTCAGCGTTGCGGTGGGCATACGCCGCTCCCGCCTCACGGAAAAACTGGCCGAGTGAGAGGCCCAGGCTGTTGGCCCGATCGGCATAGGCAGCCTTTTCTGTGGGTGTCATCAACACGGCTACCCGCTCAGTGGCTCTCTCAGCGGCTCGCTCAGTGGCTCGCTCTGAGGGGTGCTGTGGACTCTTGCCGGCTGGCACGCTGTTCTGTGCATGATCAGCACATGCTAAGGCGAGTGGGGCGGGCGCTTGGCGGCTCAGGGGGAAGCTCATCCAGGGCGCTTAGGAATTTGGCCGTTTGGCACACCAGATGTGGTGTTGGGGTGGGGAAGGCCGGGCCTTGGAAGTAGAGCAGGGCAACTCCTGCGGAGAAGGCTGCGCCTACGGCCAGGGCTTCCAGCTGCTCCAGTGGCAGCGCCTGGATCTGGGCGGTGGTGGCGCCAGTGAGGGGGCCGCAGCGGCGGGTGAGGAGGCGGAGGGTGACGGCCGCTTCGCCCTCCTGGCGGCCCTCGGCTAGCTCGTCATGCGGCGATTCCGATTCACCTGCCCAAACAGTGAAGACCATCGAACCGGCTCCCTCAACCAGCGCCGCGCAACTGCTCCCAGCAGCCCCGGGGGTTAACCAACGGCAGGGGTGGTTTCCTGCAGGCGAGCACACCCTGATCACCGGTCACAAACAGGCCCGCATCCACCAGGCCCAGCTCAAGGGACTGGACTGGGCTGGGGGCCACGGGGTGCTCGGTGAGCACCAGGCGCAGCAGATCGGCGCAGAGTCCACGCGCCAGAAAGGCACTCACCAGCACATTGGTGTCGAAGAAAACGCGCACGTTGGCTTACGAGACAGCCGCAAACACGTCGTCATCCGTGAGCCAACCGGCCGCCTCCCCAAAGGGCAGAGCCTGGCGCCGGAGTTGCTCGAAGCGCATCAGCTGCAGCTGGCGCCTCAGCGCATCGCGCACGATTTCGCCGCGGGAGCGGCCGGTTTCGGCGCAGGCAGCTTCCAGCCCCTGCTCCAGCTCCTCGTCCAGGCGAATGGTGAGCGAACGGTTGTTCATGCACCACATTGTAGTGCCTCCAGGCTGATCCAGTGCACCTCCTGCAGAAGCACTTGCAGAAGTCTGGGCAGCTTGGTGGGGCCGAGGCCGATCCGCTGGTGAGGCGTGATCACCACCACCTCCAGATGCTCCACCTGCGGGTACTTCTGAAGAAACCGACAGCTCTGCGCCGCCAGGCGATGGTGGAAGCCTGAATCCGGGTGCATCTGCACCTCCAGCAGCACCACCGGGAACTCGGGGCTGCCGGGTCGAGCCCAGAGTGTTGGCGGCGGCGGCCGAGCCGGGCAGCAGAGCGCGGATCAGGCCGGGTGCGCTCTGGAAGACGCGGTAGGTCCACGCGGTCGGTGTTCTCTGGCTGCAGCTCGTGCGGGGCTTGGTGGGCCTAGGGCCTTGTTGGCGGCTGGCGGCTGAGCGGTTCGTTCGGGCAGGGATGCCTGGCGGCTCAGGGGGAAGCCCCTACGACGTGCTTAGAAATTTGGGGTTGGAGACACCAGATGTGGTGTATGGACGGATCAACGCTCTGCCATCAGCTCGCGAATGGCGTTGAGGGGTAGGAATAGCCTGGTTGGGTTGGATGGCAAGGGTTGAAAGCCATAGCTCTCGTAGAGCGCCTGGCGCCGTGCCGTGCGATGGGGGTCGCCACAATCCAGCACATCCAGCAGCGCCACAGCGATGCCGAGGGAATCGGCCGCCTGCGCGATACGCCGCAGCGCATCCACCAGCAGATCGGCCCCAAAGCCTGCTCCGCTGTAGCGCTGATCGCGGCCGATCATGGCGATGAAAGCGGCTGGAATGGAACCGTGACTTGCGACCGCATGGGCGTTAATCGCATAGAAACCGATCAGGGCCTGATCGATACTCACCATCACAAATAGCCGCACATTGCCCGCTTCCGCCAGCTTGTTGGCTGTTTTCTTGAAAAAGTTGTCAACCGCCGCCACACCGCAACTGAAGCCGGCGCGGTCATGGCGCGCCGGATCAAAGGGCTCAATGACGTAGGGGCTGTTGCTCAACGCGAAGCTGGTTGCTCAACGCGAGACGATCGTGCGCTGATGCCGCCGGAAGGCTGCCTTCATGGCCGGTGTGGCTGGCGCCGGCTGATCGAGGGCCGCAAAGAAAGCCGCATGGTCAATCCCCTGGAGTTCTGTGAGCTCGTGGGCACTAATCACCGCGCGGGCCGCTTGGTAGGCCGCCTGCATCGTGAAGGCGGAGTCGTCTAGCCCGGCCAGTGCGGCAGCCCTCTGGATGGCGGCCTTGATCCGTGGCTTGGTGCGGAAGTTCATGCGCACCAAAGAACGATCCTCGGAGCCGCTGGGTTCGGATTTGGAGGAAACGGCCATCGATCGCCTGGGCGCCTGTCCACAGTGTACGCCTCATCGGCGTACGGAGCGCTCAGGCACCCATCAGGAGCAGGCAATCAGGCGCACCTGCAAAGCCTGGACGCGCTGAAATCCTGCATCACCCGTGATCATCACGGCATCAGGGCCCAGTTGCAGGCAGCAAGCCGCCTGCAGGGCATCGGGTGTACGCAGCCCATGGTTGGCGCGCAATGGCGTCGCCAGCTCCACCACAGGGGCACTGAGCTCCACAACCAGCAGATCCGGCTGGGCAAACAACGCCTCAAAGCGATCCAGGCAGGCTTGATCGCCCCGCCGCAGTGGAGCCACACGACACTCAAGAAAGCTGAGGCGGCTCACAGCCAGTGCGAGATCAGGTGCCTCGAGCGCAAGCTGCTGGAGGGTTGCCTGGGTGGCTTCGGCCCATGGAGCCTCACCATCCACCAGATAGATCAGGGCGCTGGCATCCAGGAACCCAATCACCAGTTGCGCTCAGCTGCCAGCTCCGCATCGATCTCAGCCTTACTGCGCGGAGTCGTGGATGGCGGCAGGGCAAGCAGCCACCGCAACACCGATGATTCGGCCCCAGGAGCTCGTGATGCCAGCAACTGCAGCTGGCGGTAGTGCTGTTCACTCAGCACCACAGCCGCAGATCGGTTGCGCTTCAACAGATGCACCGGGCCATGCTGCAGCGCCTGCTCAATCGCTGCGATCCCACGGCGCTTGAGCTCAGCAGAGGTGAGCGCGTTCTGCTGATCCATGGCACAACGATCGCTGAAGATTCCAGTTTAGTACCAAGAACAGTACTAGGGCAATCCTCGTTTCTGGCTCATTCCTGTGCCCTCACATGCCAATGCGAGTGCGGCGGGGCGCCTGGCGGCTCACGGGGAAGCCCCTCCGGTGATCGCCACACAGCACCTCCAACACCGTGATCTCGGGTGTCACCCCGAACGGGGTGAGCACCCCTGCACTTAACCCGCCCAGATCTCGGCCAACTGCAACTGCAACCCGGGAAAGTCCGGCGTGGCCTCCAGCACGTCAATCTGCTCCAGGCGTTGCGAGGCGCCACTGGCGGGCCACACCTCCACGGCCTGCTGATGGGGCAGCAGCAGCCAACCCAGCCGGGCGCCGTTGGCCTGATAAGAAGCCATTTTCTGACGCAAGGCACTCACGCCCCGGGGCTCTTCGTCGCTGGGGCTGGCGAGTTCCACCACCAGGTCGGGGCAGAGGGGCGCGAAGCTACGGCGCTCTGCCGTGCTGAGGGCCTGCCAGCGATCCAGGACCACCAAGGACGCGTCGGGGCTCACGACCGAGCCATCGGGCAGCCGAAAACCCGATGAACTGTCAAAGACTTTCCATCCCCCCACACGATTGGTGTAGAGCTTGAGCTGAAAGAGCAGCTCACTGTTGCGGGCTCCGGTTTCACTGCCCGTCGGCGTCATCGCAATGACGCGGCCATCCGCGGCCAACTCAAGCACTGCATCACGGTTCTCGGCGCACACCAGTTCGAACTGCTCCGGTGTGAGATGCAGATCCGGAGGCAGGCGCAGAGCTGGGGCTGGGCTGGTGGTGAGGGTCATCGTGCCAGGCCTTCACTGCGTTCAGCGTAGCGATGGTTTGAGAGAGCCATGCCGAGGGGCAATCAGGGCGCCGGAACGGCCAGGTCACGGCAGATCTTGCGCACCAGCAGCTCCTTGATCTCGTTGTGGCGTGGGATGGCGCTGCGGCGCTTCACAGGGTGAAGGCCAGTTCCTCGTAGCCAGGCCCTGCCGCCTGCCGAGCTTCTTGGCGGTTGAGCTCCAGGGCTTCTCGCAGCACCAGCCGCAGCGATGCCAGCAGCTCCTCAACCCAGCCCACCCTCCAAGGGTCGTCCTGGCTGATCACTGGCGTATAGGTGGCGGCCATCGCGAGCAAATGGTAAGCGTGTAGGGCCCAGGTGCTGGGGCTCCTGACAGATCAAGGGGGGAGCCTCTCCAGCGCGCTACGGAATGTCGGGGTTCGAGACAGCCGATGGGGTGTGATTGCACGTCAGCGATAGACCTCGCGGTAGTGGCCCCCCGCAGGCGCCGCAATCCTTCGAATTCACCCTTGAGGGCAGAGCCTGCAGCAGGGGTGCCGCATCCAGCTCAGCGCTGAGGGCGTCGGGCAGCCTGGCCGTGACTTGCACCATGGGAACCACCGCGAAGTTGCGGAGATGTCAATGACAATGTCCGAGGGAAGAAGGTAGGAACAGCAGGGGCATGCCGGCGATCACCATGATCTCGACGTTATGGATGGGACAGCCGTGGAGGACGGATGAGACAGCCGTGCAGTGGACCGCGGTAGCGGAGCCAGCCCGATCCGTAATGCTCATGCCTGCCGGTGTTTCAGTGCTGCAGGCACTTCGGCCAGACGCGATGCTGATGCCAGGCCCCGCTGGGTGGTGGGCTTCGCAGCCTCGATCACCGCCATCATGGGCCCGCCCACATAGCCCGCGCCGATGCAGCAGAGGGTGCGGATGCTGCTGTGGGTTTCCGTCATGAGCCGATGGCCTCACGGAAGTAGGCAATCGTGGGCTCCAGCCCCTGGGGGAGGGGCACCGTGGGCTGCCAGCCCAGCTCCCGTTGCGCCAGATCAATCACCGGTTGCCGCTGCAGAGGGTCATCCGCCGGCAACGGCTTCTCAATCAGCGACAACTGCGGATTGATCCGCTCGCGCACCCGTTCGGCCAGCTCCCGGATCGTGAACTCGCCCGGATTGCCGATGTTGATCGGGCCGCTGTTGCGTCCATTCATCAGCCGGATCAGGCCCTCCACCAGAACGTCCACATAACAGAAACTGCGGGTCTGGCTGCCATCGCCGTAGAGGGTGAGCGGTTCTCCCCGCAGGGCTTGCACGATGAAATTGCTCACCACCCGGCCGTCGTCTGGCAACATGCGCGGGCCGTAGGTGTTGAAGATCCGGGCCACCCGGATCTCGGTGCCGTGCATGCGCCGGTAATTGAAGCAAAGGGTTTCAGCGATCCGCTTGCCCTCGTCGTAGCAGCTGCGAATCCCGATCGTGTTGACGCAGCCCCGGTAGCTCTCGGGCTGGGGGTGCACCTCTCGACCAGGTGCGATCCCACGAAGCCGGCGCCGCCGGTGACCAGGTTGCGGGTGAGCGAGGAGGGCATCAGGAGGCGTGGTGTGGCTTGACTGCGAAGGTTGCGCGAAGATGGAGACAGAGAGAAAGCAGCCGGAAAAGCCTCGAATCGGATCTCTGCAGCCCCAACAGTCCGCACACCCTTGCGAAGCGAAGCGGAAATGAACGGCAGAGAATTCTGGATCGAAAAAATAAATTAAATAGCCAGATCTTGGTGACAAGAATCACCAAGCGTGGTGGTCGCGAGCTCAGCTCCAGCGACTCAGTCCTTTGGTGATTTAAGCACGTTTCCTCAATGGATGCAACTTTTCAGCAAAGGTGCATCTTCATGATTCGGACACAACGTCACCTGCCTTACGATTTTATGTTATGTGTTCACTTTTTCGCCATTGGGGCTTGCGCCAGTCGGCCCATTCAGGCCCTCCAGCACCCGTAGCTGCCCCGGCAGCGGGCTCGTCCCCGGGTGCACTTGCATCAGGTAGTCGAGCGCCTGCTGCTGGCTCAGCCCCCGCCGCCGCATCAGCCAGGCCAGGCACACCAGTGGCGAGCGCTCCATCGCCGCCACGCAGTGCACGAACACCGGTCCTTCGGCGCTCAACTCCGCCAGAAGCTCCAGGGCGGCCTCCAGTTCCGCCGGCTCGATCAGGCGGCCACTGCGGTGATCCGGCAGCACCAGCCGCCTGCAGCGAAACCGTTGCTCGATTCCCAGCGGCGGCGGTGCCTCTTCCACCCCGCTGAGGCTGAGCACGCCGCACAGGCCCGCCTGCTCCAGCTGGTCGAGATGGTGGCGCCGCAGCAGTGCCGGCCCCAGGGCCAGCTCCTGGCGCAGCACCCAGTCGATCCGGAAGCGGCGCCGGGATGGGGGATCAGCCACAGGCATCAGTTGTTGTTCACGTCGTTGATCAACCGGAACAGGGTGAGCACGTTCACCAGGCCGCTCAGGGGAGTGCTCACCGCCCCGATCGCATCGCTGGCCACCGCCAGGCTGCTGCGGTTCACAATCACCGTGTCGTTGTCCCGCAGGGGAGGGTTTTTGGCATTGGAGGCGCCCTGGCTCAGATCCAGCGCGAAGCGCTCGCGGGTGGCGGTGCCGTTGCGGTTGATCCGCACCAGATCAATGGCGCTCTTCCTGCCCCGCCAGGTTTCCAGGCCGCCGGCCGCCAGCACCGCCTGCACCAGCGGCGTGTTCGCCGGCAACTCCAAGCGTCCAGGGCTCTTCACCTCACCGATCACATTCACATTGATCTGCTGCGGCGACAGGTTCGCCGCCGAGAGCTCAATGATCTCCGGCACCGGCTCCGCCGCCCGGCCGATCCGGATCGTGTCGCCATCGAACAGCAGCGGATCCTGCAGCTGGTCGCCCTGCAGCAGCAGCTGCAGCAGATCCAGCCGTGCCCGCTTGAAGGTCACCGGCTCCCCCGGCAGGCGCCGCTGCAGCTCCACCATCCGCAGATCGGCGTTCTGGGTGATGCCCCCCGCCTTCTGGATCGCATCCACCACCGTGGGCAGGCCGCTGATCGTCACCGCCGGGCCGCCCTCGGTCTGGGTGGTTTCGCTGGTGCTCATCGAATACCGCCCCGGCCGCTCCACCTCCCCCACCACCGCGATCCGCAGCGGACGCGGCCGCACCACCCGCAGCTGCAGCTCGGGCCGTTGCAGTTGCTGCTTGTAAAGGGTGATCAGCCAGGTGCTGGCCTGGGCCAGGGTGAGCCCCGCCACCCGGGCCGAGCCCAGCAGCGGCAGGCTCACCGTGCCATCGCTCATCACATCCAGCGGGCCGGAGAGCTCGGGTGCATCGAACAGCTTCAGCTCCAGGCTGTCGCCCGGGCCCAGCAGATAGGCATCCTCCTGCAGGCTCGCCGGCAGTGGATCCGGCTGCAGGGGCTCTGCCGCCAGGGCCGGCGCCACAGAACCAGCAGCTGTACCACCCCCCAGCCACAACGCCAGCAGCACCCCGGCGGGGCGCCATCCGCGGCCGGATGGGGTCTTCAACCGCACCAAAACCATTCGGCAACTCGCGCAAGTGTCCCATGGGCTCCAGGGTTTTTCCAGACGCTGCTTAGGCTGCGGCTCCGCCAGGCTGCTGGGAGGCATGTCAAACCTGATTCCCAGCCCGGGCAGTTCCCCGTCCCTGGCCGTTCCGGCTGAGGCCTCCACGGGGCCCACCACCTGGGTGCAGGTGCAGGATCTCGGCACCGCAGCGGCTGGAGGGGGTGATGAGATCCACCTCGGTGAGATCTGGCGGGCCCTGCGGCGGCGCAAGCGGCTGGTGGCCCTCACCGCCACCACGGTGATCCTGCTCGCCGCGGCCATCACCGTGCACCAGAGGCTCTTTTCGCCCACTTACCAGGGCTCCTTCGATCTGCTGATCGCCGATCCGGTGGGCAGCGACAACCAGAACGGTGGCGCTGGCAGCCCTGGTGGCGGAAATGAGGTGTTCGCCCGCCTGGCCCTCAACAGCGGCAGCAATCAAGACCTGCCCACCCTGATCGAGGTGCTGCGCAGTTCCCTGCTGATCAGTCCTGTGGCATCCAGCTTCGGGCTGGAGCCTGGGGATCTCGCCAGCCGGCTCACGATCACTCCCGGCGGCGCCCGCGCCGCCCAGGCCCAGGGGGTGCTGAAGGTGGCCCTCACCGGTCGTGATCCCGAAGCCGCCGCTAAAGAGCTGGAGGCCCTCAGCCAGGCCTACCTCCGCTACTCCCTGCAGCAGCGCCAGGAACAGCTTACCGAGGGCCTCAGCTTCCTCGATCGCCAGGCCCCCCAGCTGCAGACCAAGCTCAATCAGGTGCAGGCCGAACTCGCCAATTTCCGCGAAACCCACAACCAGCTCGAGCCGGACACCGAAGGCGCCGCCCTCAAGACCCGCATCCTCAGCCTCGAGGAGGCCAAGGGGGAGCTCCAGGCCGAGCGCTCCCGCCTTACGGCGGTGCAGGCCGGCATCCGCTCCGGCCGGCTCACCGCCCAGGGCTTCCAGGAGGCCGTGAGCACCGGGCCCTCCGTGAGTGGGAATGGGACTAGCACTAGAGGTGGAGGCCTTTCAATCACCGGCACCGGCCAGGCCCTGCTGGAGCAACTCGCCCAGCTCGAGCAGAAGCTTGCCGAAGCCCGCGGCCGCTACACCTCCTCCTCCTCCACGGTGCAGGGCCTCCAGGCCCGCCGCGATGCCCTGGCCGAGCGGGTCAAAGGCAGCCAGCTCGAAGCCGTGCAGGCCGCCCTCAGCCTCAACGCTGAACGGATCGCCACCAACCGTCGCCAGATTGCGGCCCTCACCAGCACCTTCCAGCTTCAGCCCGCCCTGATCAAGCAATACCAGGCCCTGCAGCAGCGCCTCTCGATCGCCCAGGAGAACCTGGCCGGCTTCCTCTCCACCCGCGAAACCTTCCAGCTGGAGCTGGCCCAGCGCACCGTGCCCTGGCGGGTGATCGCTCCGCCGCAGGTGAACCCCAAGCCGGTGAAGCCCTCGGTGCCACGCAACCTCGCCCTTGGCGTGTTCGTTGGTCTGGCAGCAGGTGCCGCGGCCGGCCTGCTGCGCGACCGGCTCGATCACGTCTACCGCTCCCCCGGCGATGTGAAAGACGAACTCCAGGAACCCCTGCTCGGCCACATCCCCCACATCCCCCTGTTCCGCGGCGTGCGGGAAGACCGGCGTTTCCTCCTCGACGAACTCGATCGCAGCTCAGCCCCTGCAGGTGTGGCGGCCAGCAGCAACGGCCTTCCCGCCATGGAGCGCTACCAGCGCTTCTTCTACCAGGAGGCCTTCCGCAACCTCTTCACCAGCCTGCGCTTTCTCAACACCGGCCGGCCGCTGCGCTCCATCGCCCTCACCAGCTCCCTGCCCGCCGAAGGCAAGAGCCTGGTGAACGTGCTGCTCGCCAAGACCCTCTCCGAGATGGGCCAGCGGGTGCTGCTGGTGGATGCCGATCTGCGCAAGCCCCAGCTCCACACCCGCCTCGGCCTCGACAACCTGCTCGGCCTCAGCAACCTGCTCAGTGGAGATGCTCCCCACTGGCAGCCCCTGCTCCAGTCCGTGCCGGGTCACCCCACCTGGCAGGTGATCACCGCCGGCCGCCGGGCGCCCGATCCGGCCCGCCTGCTCAGCTCCACCCGGATGAAGGAACTGATCGAGCAGTTCGCCAACTCCGGCCAGTTCGATCTGATCCTCTACGACACCCCCCCCGTGCTCGGCCTTGCCGACTCCGCCCTGGTGGCCGAGCATCTCGACGGCCTGATGCTGCTGGTGAGCCTCGAGCGGGTCGATCGGCGCCTGCCCCGCGAAGCCATCGGCCGGATCCGCAGCGCCGGCGTTCCCCTGCTCGGCCTGGTGACCAACGCCGTGAAACAGGAAAGCCAGGATCTCTCGGCCTACGGGTATGGCCGTTATGGGTATGGCCGTTATGGGTATGGCCGTTATGGGTATGGCCGTTACGGCTATGCCGGCTACGACTACCAGACCGCGGCGGCTTACTACACCGAAGCCGATGTCGAAACCGACGCCGACGCAACCGGCACCAAGGCTCCCACCGGCCAACCCGTCAGCGGCCGCCCAACCAGGGAGCCATCCCTCGCTGGTAGCCCCACATCAAGCGCTCCCCCCACCTCCAGGCGACCCTCTCTACGGCGCCTCGGCCGGCGGTTGATCCAGTGGATCGATCACTGATGCGGCGTTCCCTCCTGCTCGCCGCGGCCGCAGCGCTGCTGGCCGCACCCGGCGGCCGGGCCCAGGGGCTCCCCTGGGAGAGGGTGGCCGGCCCCAGCA
>NZ_JAYGID010000052.1:0-159177 GCF_034931685.1 Synechococcus sp. CCY9202 | reverse complement strand
GCTTCTCCAGGAACAGCCCCATGACGTCGTCAGTGAGGAGCCGATCACGATTCTTGGTGAATGTGGTCGGATGCCAGATCGCATCGTCAGGGCTCAAGCCCACAAACCAGCGGAACAGCAGGTTGTATTGGAGCTGCTCCAGCAGCAGCCTCTCGGAGCGAATCCCGTAGAACGCCTGCAACAACGAGGCCAGCAGCAGCTGCTCCGGCGGCACCGATGGACGACCTTCCAAGGCATACAGCGCACAGAAGGTGGGATTGAGTCGATCGAGCGCCTGATCCGCCAGCTTCCTGATCCGCCTCAGCGGATGGCTGGCCGGGATCCGCTCCTCGATCGAGACGTAGGAGAACAAGGAGCCGCTGCGCTCCTGCTGACCTCGCATCAAACCTGGGGCAGTTGGCCCATTCTCGCAGAGGTGGCGGGGTTTTTCAGCAAACTCTTAACTGGTGGCCCATCGACCGCAGGATCAGCTCCGGATCGGGTGGGGCGTCGGGGCCGTCCGGGGAGACGGCGGAAGCAGTGGCGTCAGAGTCGCGCGGGTTCTGGGTCACGGTTAACGGGGAGTGCCGTTGTAGTCCACCTGGCGAATGTCACGGCCGTCAGGCGAGATTAGAATCGTCGTCTGAATGGTGGCGGGCTTGTTCATGGTTTGCCAGCCGGGCACGCCCCCCAGAAATTCGAACAGATAACCCTGATCCGTGCGTTGGATCATGCAGTCGCCGCCGCCGCGCTGGTGCATGCAGGCAGCTGTGGTGTAGCGGCTCAGCCCGCCGTTGATGCGTTCCGCCTCCATCCGGGCCAGGTTGGCGGCTCGCACCTGGCTGGCGTCCATCTGCTGGGCGACCCCAGGGGATGCGCAGACCATCACCAGGGCGGCGGCTGCGGTGGTGGCAGCCAGCGGAAGGCTCCGGAGCGAGAACGACGGCAGGCCCATGAGGTGGAGTGCAGCTGCCTGCGTTCTAGGTCCGTGATTCTGCGGCGTCAGCCAACCCAGGTTGCACCGGCCCGGTCTCAGTACAGACGGCTCAGCACAAACTCCGGCAGGGCCAGCAGGGCGGTGCTGGCTTCGGAGGCCGGCAGCCACTGCAGGGCTTCATGGGCTTCGCGGCTGAACTGTTCGGCCAGGGCACGGGAACGGGGAATGGCCTCGCAGCCCCGCACCAGAGCCAGGGCCTGGTCAAGATCGCCCGCTTCACAGAATTCCCGCTCGATCAGCCCAGCCAGAGCTGGCTTCTCCTCCAGGGCGTAGAGCACCGGAGCCGTGAGGTAGCCGGCGGCCAGGTCGCTGGCGGCGGGCTTGCCGAGCTGCTGGTCGCTACCGGTGAAATCGAGGATGTCGTCCACCACCTGGAAGGCCAGGCCCAGCTGACGACCGAAGCGATAGAGATCTTCCAGGCGTGGTTGCGGCAGTTCGGCCAGCACGCCGGCAGCGCGGGCGCTGTTGGCGATCAGGGAAGCGGTCTTGCAGTAGCTCTTTTCGAGGTACGTCTCGAAGCTCTGGCCGGTGTCGTAGCGGAACAGGCCCTGGCGTACTTCCCCGTCCGCCAGGTCCATGATCACCCGGCTGAGCAGTTTCACCACCTCGAGGTCGTCGAGGTTGGCCAGATGCCAGCTGGCCTGGGCGAAGAGGAAATCCCCTGCCAGCACCGCCACCCGATAGTTGAAGCGGCTGTGCACGGTGGCCACACCACGGCGGGTGGAGGCTTCATCCACCACGTCGTCATGCACCAGGGAGGCGGTGTGGATCATCTCGGTGATCTCGGCCAGACGCCGATGGCGTGAACCGAGGGCCCCATCAGGATCGATGGCCCGCGAGAGCAGCAACACGATGCCAGGCCTCAGGCGCTTGCCGCCGGCGGCGAACAGGTGCTCAGCAGCTGCCTGAAGGATCGGATGACCGGCTCCGATCAGGCTGCGCAGATCGGCAAGCAAGGCGTCGAGATCGGCCTCGACCGGCTGAAGAAGTTCTGCAACCGTGGCCACGACACCTCCCTGGTGAGCCGATCCTAGAAGGATCAGGAGGGCGTCCGGAGCTCCACCGTCTCCACCCGTGGCCGCCGCTCCAGCCAACGGGTCGCGGCCTTGGCGAAGCCACTGGCCGAGCCGGTGACGCAGTAGCGGTAGAGCAGCCTCGGCGGGTCGATCGGATCGTCCTCCAGGTCCACTTCCGGCGAATCGCCCAGGTTGCCGAGCAGGGGCCCGAGACGCCGGGCGGCAGCCTGGGCCGGATCGACCAGGCGAACCCCTTGAGGCAGCAGCCGGCGCAGCAAGGGGCGCAGCAGGGGGTAGTGGGTGCAGCCCAGCACGATCGTGTCCACCTCGCCGGCGATCATCGGCTGGAGGTACCCCCGAGCCGCCTCTTCCAGGGCTGGATCCTCCAGATTGCCCGCTTCGATCAGGGGCACGAAGGCCGGGCAGCCCACCTCGATCACCCGGGCCGTCGGACGGCAGGCATGGATCGCTCGGCCATAGGCCGCGCTGGCCGCCGTGGCTGGGGTGGCGAGTACCCCGATCCGGTCGCTGCAGAGTTCGCTGGCGACACTGTCGATCAGGCCCACCACTGGCACACCTGCTTCGGCCACGGCCACATCCAGGGCCAGGGCATTGGAGGTGTTGCAGGCCATCACCAGCACACCCACCCCCTGCAGCCGCAGCCAGTGCACCACCTCAGCGGCGATGGCGCGGATGTCGTCAG
Organism: Synechococcus sp. CCY9202; assembly: GCF_034931685.1. Lineage (NCBI taxonomy): Bacteria > Bacillati > Cyanobacteriota > Cyanophyceae > Synechococcales > Synechococcaceae > Synechococcus > Synechococcus sp. CCY9202. Next base: position 156,482 of record NZ_JAYGID010000052.1, on the reverse strand, counting down.
GGGTGCGCTCGCCATAGGGAACCCGGGCGGTATCCCCGAGGTAGAGGCAGGGGGAATGGGGGTAGAGCGCCTGGATCTGGCGCAGCACGGTCAGACCACCGAGACCACTGTCGAACAGGCCGATGAGAAGGCTCAAGAGCGTTGCAGGTACTCGAGGATTCCGGTCGCCAGGGCCAGGGCCATGCGGCGGCGGAAGTTCGGATCGGCCAGGCGGGGGGCGTCGATCCTGCCGGTCACGAATCCCATCTCCACCAGGGAGGCCGGCATCACGGTGCGGCGGATCACGTAGAAGCGCCCGGTGCGGACACCCCGATCCGGAGTGCCGGGAGAGATCGCCAGCATCTGCCGCTGCAGAGACGCGGCCAGCTGTCTGGAATTGCTGCCCTGGAAATAGAACGTCTCGATTCCGTTCACGTCCGGCCGCGCCATGCTCAGAGCGTTCGCATGGATGCTCACGAACACATCGGCGCGGTTGCTGTTGGCCAGGGACACCCGCGGGGGCAGGTCGACGTCCACCTCGGAAGTGCGGGTCATCAGAACCTGCACGCCTCTGGCCTGGAGCAGCTGGGCCACCTGCAGCCCCACATCAAGCACCACGTTGGTTTCACGCAATCCACCGATCCCGACCGCACCTGGATCGGGGCCGCCATGGCCTGGATCGATCACGACCTTGAAGCGGCCTCTCGGCACCACTGGCAGGCCATCGGCTGACAGTGGTGTGGTGGCCGAACTGAAATTGCCGCCACCTCTGGTCCATCCGGCGCTGGCCACCGTGGCAGCGTTGATATCGCCCTCGCCCATGGCGACTGCCGAGCGCCTCGGAAGCCCCGGCAGATCCATGCGCCAGCGGTCGCGGGAGGTGCCGACCAGCCTCAGCTGGCGGGGGTCGAGACGGGTGCCTGGCTGAAACTCGACCACGAGTCGCGTGGTTCCGGGATCGGGCTTTCCGATCCGTACTTCTCGAATCGCTCCGCCACCGCTGATCGAGCGGCTGCGCTGGGGGGCGCCGGGCAGATCCACCCAGATCCGGGGGCCGCGCCCCCCGGATCCCTCCTCGAAGAAGGCCTGGATCTGAACGCCTGGGGTCGTGCGCAGCTCAAGAATGCCCTCGCGGGTGATGCGCCAGGCGCCAAGGGTGCTGGCAGCCCACGCGGGAAGCGCGGCGAACGCCAGCAGCAGTGGGGCAAGGAACAGCGGCAGGCGCTTGAGCGTCATCCGAAACAGGGGCATGCGAAAGAACGGCATACCGGTCAGAACAACGCCGGTTGGCGGTGCTGAAGGCTCGGCATCTGAGCCCTGACCCGGCCTTCGTGATCCCGATCCACCGGTGCCACGGCCAGGCCGGGGGCCACGCCCGCGTCGGCCAGCACCGTGCCCCAGGGATCGATCACCAGCGCATGGCCATGGGTCTGACGCCGGTCGTAGTGAAGGCCGGTCTGGGCCGGGGCCACCACATAGGCGGTGTTTTCGATCGCCCGGGCCTGGAGCAGCACCTGCCAGTGATCCTTGCCGGTGAAGGCGGTGAAGGCCGCCGGGATCATCAGCAGTTCGGCTCCCGCCTGGGCCAGGTGGCGATAGAGCTCCGGAAAGCGCACGTCGTAGCAGATCGACAGACCGATCCTGCAGAGGCCGGGCACATCCACCACGGGGGGCAGCTGCTGGCCGGGCTGCACCGTGGCCGACTCGCGGTAGGTGATGCCGTCCGGCAGGTCGACATCGAACAGATGGATCTTGTCGTAACGGGCCAGAAGCTGTCCTTCCTTGCCCACCAGCTCGGCCCGGTTGAAGGTGTGACCAGGACCGGCCGGCACGGGAAAACCGCCACCGAGCAGGGTCACCTGGTAGCGGCGCGCCATGGTGACCAGGAAGCGGCTGCAGCGCTCGGCCAGGTCGGCGGCCAGGTCGATCCGGGTGCTGTCTTCTCCCATGAAGGCGAAGTTCTCGGGCAGTCCCACCAGCTCAGCGCCACGGCGGGCCGCCAGTTCGATCTGCTCCTCGGCAGCCGCGAGATTGGCGTCAGGATCCGGAGTGCTGGTGAGTTGCAGTGCTGCCGCCAGAAAACTGCTCACCCGTCATCCCGTCACGACCGGCGAACTGTAAGGGACATGCCCAGCCCCTTCCAGCCCGCCGCTCTCTCCACCGAAAAGGGCCGGATCAGCTGGCTTCCAGCACCCCTGGAGCACTCTGCCGCGGCACGATCGTCAGGGTGTCCACGGCGGCGCAGCAGGCGAAGTCTTCGTCGTGGTTGCCAAGCCCGATCAGCCGCTGGCCGTGGCTGGCGGCACGCAGGCAGGTTTCGGTGTCGTGGCGCCACTGCTGCCAGAGGGCCAGAGCGGCGAGCATTTCGTCATTGCCGCAGCGCACGCCAACGTGGGGGGCCACCGCCATCTCCATGGCGGCCGAGGCCACCGCGCCGGCCGCGAGGCTGTCTTCCAGGGAGTAATCCCCCTCCCAGCCGCTGCCCACGATCCAAACCCGCTCAGCGCCGGTCTCCACCAGTCGCCGGGCCACGGCGCTGCGGTTGGGCAGGCAGGCCGTGAGCAGCTGGGGCACCGCCTGCACCGCCGCCAGGGAGCGGGTGCCGTTGGTGGTGCTCATGAAGATGCGTTTGCCGGCCACCAGCTTCGGCACCACGGCCAGGGGCGAATTGCCCAGGTCGTAGCCCTCCACCCGCTTGCCGCCGCGCTCTCCGGCCTTGAGGCGATGTTCGGCGGGCCAGGCGGCGGCGGCGGTGTTCAGTTCCGTCAGGTCGGCGAAGGCCTGGATCGCTTCGGCGCCGTTCTTCAGGGACCAGGCGATCGTGGTGGTGGCTCGCAGCACATCGATCACCACCGCGGCATCCGGGCCGCCTTCCGCTATGGAGGTCACCGGGGGGACGCATTCGGAGGTATGGAAATAGGACAGGAGCACGGCCGCGGTCGCCACAGGGGTGCGTCACAGTAGGCACCGCAAGGGATTGGTGATGGTGCGGAGCATCGGCGTTCAGGCTGGCGGGCCAACGGTGGACGCGGGTTCATTCCGGGGTTTCAACGGCGCGTCCCGCCGTGATCTGCGCGGGTATCTCACCCTGCTGGAGCAGCGCGGTCAGCTGCGCCGCATCACCGCCCCGGTGGATCCCGATCTGGAGCTGGCGGCCATCGCCGATCGGGTGCTGAGCGCTGGCGGGCCGGCGCTGCTGTTCGAGAACGTGAACGGCAGCACGATGCCGGTGGCCGTGAACCTGCTCGGCACCCAGGAGCGGGTGTTGTGGAGCATGGGCATGGAGCGACCCGAGGAGCTCGAGGCCCTCGGCGAGCGGCTGGCCCTGCTGCAACAGCCTCGCCCCCCCAAGGGGCTGCAGGAAGCAGCCAGGTTCGGCGGCCTGCTCTGGGATCTGGTCAAGGCCCGCCCCGATCTCGACCTCACCCCCCCCTGCCACCAGCAGGTGTTCAAGGGGGACCAGGTGAATCTCGATGCCCTGCCCCTGTTGCGGCCCTGGCCGGGCGATGCCGGCGGCATCATCACCCTGGGTCTGGTGATCACCAAGGACCCGGAAACGGGGACCCCCAACGTGGGCGTCTACCGCCTGCAGCGGCAGTCGATCAACACGATGACGGTGCATTGGCTGAGTGTGCGGGGCGGCGCTCGCCACCTGCGCAAGGCGGCGGCGCTGGGCAAGCCGCTGGAGATCGCGATCGCCATCGGGGTGCACCCCTTGCTGGTGATGGCGGCGGCGACGCCGATCCCGGTGCAGTTGAGCGAGTGGTTGTTTGCCGGCCTCTACGCCGGTGAGGGCGTGCGATTGGCCAAGTGCAAGACGGTGAATCTGGAAGTTCCCAGCCACAGTGAGCTGGTGCTGGAGGGCACGATCACTCCCGGCGAGGAGCTGGCCGATGGCCCGTTCGGCGACCACATGGGCTTCTACGGCGGTGTCGAGGCCTCACCGCTGGTGCGGTTTCAGTGCGTCACCCAGCGGCGCGACCCCATCTACTTCACCACCTTCAGCGGCCGGCCCCCCAAGGAGGACGCGATGCTGGCCATCGCCCTCAACCGCATCTACACCCCGATCCTGCGGCAGCAGATCCCGGAGATCGTCGATTTCTTCCTGCCGATGGAGGGCCTCAGCTACAAGCTGGCCGTGATCGCCATCGACAAGGCCTATCCCGGCCAGGCCAGGCGTGCCGCCATGGCCTTCTGGAGTGCTCTGCCGCAGTTCACTTACACGAAGTTCGTGGTGGTGGTGGATCAGAGCATCAACATCCGCGATCCCCGCCAGGTGATCTGGGCGATCAGTGCCCAGGTGGATCCCCAGCGGGATCTGTTCGTGCTGGAGAACACCCCGTTCGACAGCCTTGATTTCGCCAGCGAGCGGCTGGGTCTGGGTGGCCGCCTGGCGATTGATGCCACCACCAAGATCGGCCCCGAGAAGCGCCATCCCTGGGGTGAACCACTCCGCCGGCCTGCCGAGCTGGAGGCCCGCCTCGATGCCCGCTGGCAGGAGCTGGGGCTGGCGGACGTGGGCCAGAACCAGCCCGATCCGGCCCTGTTCGGGTACACCCTCGAGCACGTGCTGGAACGGCTGGCCAACCTGCGATGACGCCCCAGCGGCCAGAGCCATGCTGAAGAAAGGTGGGCTCTACGCCCTCAAGGCCCTGTTGCAGCTGGCCCTGGCGCCGCAGGTCTGGCGATCCAGCACCGACCTGGCGACTGCTCTGGAGCTGCCCGCGCCGATGCTGGAGCAGCAGCTCCTGGGGCTGCGCCGCGCCGGGCTGCTCGAATCCCGCCGCGGTCGCCGCGGCGGTTTCCGTCTGGCTCTGCCAACAGAGGAAATCCCCCTGGCGGCCATTCTGGCGGCGGTCTCCGCCGACCCCAGCGAAGACCCCGCCTCCCTGGAGCTGCCCAAGGCCAGCGATCGGGTCGCGGCGGCCCTGGAGCAGCGCCTGCGCCGCGCCATGGAGCGGGAGCTGGGCCGCCTCACTCTGGCTGAACTGCTGTTCGATCTGCGCAGTGCCGAGGCTTCGATCGGGGAGGAGCAGGGCCTGCTGCTGGGTTGATCGGCTGATCTGACCCGTTGGGCTGATCGGCGTGGTGGGGGCGTTCGGCGTCGCCTTTGCCCTGGAGCAGGGGCAGATCGTGGCGGCGATGCTGCTGTCGGCCCTGCTGGTGGCCCTGATCCTGGCTGCAGCGGCCCTGCTCGCCCGGTGCCCTGGCAAGCCCAACCCCGGCTGAGCCCTCCCAGCGGAAGCCCGCAGCGGGCTCTCCATAGGATCAAGATCCCGCTCCGACCGGTTCCCTTGACCTCCGCCGCCGCGATTCCAGCCCCGCTGCACCTGCCGGCCGGAGGCTCCCTGCGGGGCACGGTGCGGGTGCCGGGCGACAAGTCGATCTCCCACCGGGCTCTGCTGTTCGGCGCCATCGCCGAGGGGGAGACCCGCATTGAGGGGTTGCTGCCCGCCGAGGATCCGCTCAGCACCGCCGATTGCCTGCGGGCCATGGGGGTGGAGGTCTCGCCGATCGAGGCCGGCCAGCCGGTGCTGGTGCAGGGGGTGGGGCTGGATGGGCTTCAGGAACCGGGCGATGTGCTCGAGTGCGGCAATTCCGGCACCACGATGCGGCTGATGCTGGGGCTGCTGGCGGGTCGCTGCGGCCGCCACTTCGTACTCAGCGGCGATCGTTCCCTGCGGGGTCGGCCGATGCGGCGTGTCGGGGAACCCCTGGCCGGCATGGGTGCCCAGATCCATGGCCGCAAGGGTGGCAACTTTGCGCCGTTGGCGGTGCTGGGTCAGCCCTTACGCGGCACCACCATCTACACCCCGGTGGCCTCGGCCCAGGTGAAGAGCGCCATCCTGCTGGCGGCCCTCACCGCCGAGGGTCCCACCACCGTGATCGAACCGGCCCAGTCGCGCGACCACAGCGAACGGATGCTGCGGGCCTTCGGCGCCCACCTGGTGGTGGGTGGCTCCGCCGCCAACGACGTGACCGTGACCCCAGGCCCGGCTCTGCGGGGGCAGAGCGTGGTGGTGCCTGGCGACATCAGCTCCGCGGCCTTCTGGCTGGTGGCTGCCGCCATCACCCCTGGAGCCGAGCTCACGGTCGAAAATGTGGGACTCAATCCCAGCCGCACCGGCATTCTTGAGGTGTTGCAGCAGATGGGTGCCGCCATCGAGGTGCGCCATGCCCGTGATGTGGCGGGCGAGCCGGTGGGGGATCTGCACGTCTGCCATGGGCCCCTGCAGGCGTTCGACATCGGCGGCGATCTGATTCCCCGTCTGGTGGATGAGATTCCGGTGCTGGCCGTCGCGGCCTGCTTTGCCGAGGGGGTCAGCCGCATCCGCGATGCCGAGGAGCTGCGGGTCAAGGAGACTGACCGGCTGGCGGTGATGGCTCGCCAGCTCGGCGCCATGGGCGCTCGCCTGGAGGAGTTCGCCGATGGCCTGGCGATCACGGGTCCCACCGTGCTGCGCGGCACCGGCGTGGACAGCGAGACCGACCACCGGGTGGCCATGAGCCTGGCGGTGGCGTCGTTGGTGGCAGAGGGTGCCACCAGCCTGGCGCGGCCCGAGGCGGCAGCCGTGTCCTATCCCGGCTTCTGGGACGATCTGGCTCGCCTGCGGGCCTGAGGTCCGTGGCCGCCTCAGCCACGAACCGCTCGGCCGGCTCCCTGCAAGACCTTTCCAGCAGCGCTCTCCAGTCCCGTTGCACGGCCGACGGCAGCTTCAGCCTCTACAGCACCGCCTTCCGTGAGGCGTTCCACAGCGCCGAGGGAGCCCTGGCCGAAGCCCTGGCCAAGTTCGTGGGGCCGGCCGATCTGAAGCGTTTCCCGGCCGGCCGGGAACTGCTGGTGGTCGAGTGCTGTGTGGGCACCGGCACCAACACTGCCGCCCTGATCGAGGCCGCCGCAGCTCAAGGCCTGCGGCTGCGCTGGTGGGGCCTGGAGCTGGATCCCGAACCGCTCGCCCTTGCCCTGGCCGACCCAGGCTTCCGCTCCCAGTGGCTGCCCTCCACCCTGGCAGTGCTGCAGACCCTTCACCGCCAAGTGGGTCAGGTTTTGGCCCCGCAGGATTCAGGTTGTCAGGGTTCGGGTCTGCTGGATCGGGCGGTTCTGGATCCTCCACCGCTGGATCCGGTGTTTCGCGGTTCGATGCTCTGGGGCGATGCGCGCCGCAGCCTGCCTCGCCTGGCCGTTGAGCTGGCCGGCCGCTGTGACCTGGTGCTGATGGATGCCTTCTCGCCAGCCCATTGCCCGCAGCTCTGGACGGAGGAGGTCTTAGTTGCGATGGCGAGCCTGTTGGCCCCCCAGGGGCGCTGGCTGAGTTACTGCTCGGCGGCGGCCGTGCGCCAGACCCTGCGTCGGGCTGGTCTTCAGTTGAGCACGATCCCATCGCCCCCGAATCCGGCGATGCCTGGCGCGGGTTCTGGCCGCCGCCGCTGGAGTGGGGGCACGGCCGCCAGTCCAGAGCCGCTGCCCCCATCCGACAGGTTGCGGCCGCTCACGCCGATGGAGTGGGAGCACCTCACAACCAGCGCCGGCCACCCCTACCGCGACCCGAGCGGCTGCTCCACCGCGGCCGCGATCCATCAGCGCCGCCAGCTGGAGCAGGCCATGGCGGGCGCTGAACCCAGCAGTGCCTGGCGCCGTCGCTGGGGCCTGGAGGGTCACCGCCGGTAGATTCCGCCGCAGATGCCGCCTTCACTGATGCTCGCCGTTGCCGTTCTGGCCGCCGGAAAGGGCACCCGCATGAAGAGCGACCGCCCCAAGGTGTTGCAGCCGCTGGCCGGCGCCACCCTGGTGGAGCGGGTGCTGCGCAGTTGCCGAACCCTGGAGCCTGAGCGGCAGCTGCTGATCGTGGGCCACCAGGCCGAGCGCGTCGAGCAGGAGCTGAGCCATCTGAACGGTCTGGAGTACGTGCTGCAGCAGCCGCAGAACGGCACCGGCCACGCCGTTCAGCAGTTGCTCGAGCCTCTGGCCGGTTTCAGCGGCGAGCTGCTGGTGTTGAACGGCGATGTGCCGCTGCTGCGGCCGGAGACCCTGGAGCAGCTGCTGGACCGCCATCGCCAGAGCGGCGCTGCCGTGACCCTGCTCACCGCCCGGCTCGACGATCCCACCGGATACGGCCGCGTCTTCGCCGATGCCGAGGGGCAGGTGAGCGCCATCGTGGAGCATCGCGATTGCAACCCGGCCCAGCGAGACACCGACCTGATCAATGGCGGCATCTACTGCTTCGACTGGCCAAAACTGGCGGCGGTGCTGCCCCTGCTCACTTCAGACAACGACCAGGGGGAGCTCTATCTCACCGACACGGTGGCTCTGTTGCAGCCGGCCTTCCATCTGGAGGTGAGCGATCCCGATGAGATCAACGGCGTCAACGACCGCCTGCAGCTCAGCCAGTGTGAAGCCGTGCTCCAGGACAGGCTGCGGCGCCACTGGATGGCCGAGGGGGTCACCTTCGTGGATCCACCCAGTTGCACCCTCAGCGATGGCAGCCGTTTCGGCCGCGACGTGGTGGTGGAACCGCAATGCCATTTCAGGGGCAGCAGCGTGATCGGCGATGGCTGCCGCATCGGTCCAGGCTGCCTGATCGAAGACTCTGAACTCGGTTGTGGCGTGGAGGTGCTCCACTCGGTGGTGCGCGGCGCTGTTGTCGCCGATGGCTGCGCGATCGGGCCCTTCGCCCAGCTCCGGGCCGGCAGCAACCTGGCGGCTGGCTGCCGCGTCGGCAACTTCGTGGAGATCAAGAACAGCGCGCTGGAGGCGGAGGTGAAGGTGAATCACCTCAGCTACATCGGCGATGCCGATCTCGGCTCCGGCGTGAATGTGGGTGCGGGCACGATCACCGCCAACTACGACGGCCTCCGCAAGCACCGCACCGTGATCGGGGCCGGTAGCAAGACCGGGGCGAACTCGGTGCTGGTGGCCCCGATCAATCTCGGGGAACGGGTCACGGTGGGGGCCGGCTCCACCCTTACCAAGGACGTACCCAGCGGTGCCCTGGCAATCGGCCGGGCCCGCCAGCTGATCAAGGAGAACTGGCCCGGTCCGGCCTGATCGCCAGGGGGTCACCATGTTGCTCTCCCTGCCCCTGCTGCTCTCGTTGCTGCTCTCCGCCGTGGTGATCACCGCGGCGGAGCAGCCCTATCAATGGCTGTCGGCGCAGGGATTCCGTCTGCAGCGGCTGTGGCCCCTGGGCGGGTCCGAGGCCCTGCCGTTCTGGCTGCCGCTGATCACCCTGGCGGGAACGCTGCTGTTCGTGCGGCTGGCCTGGGGTCCGCTGGCAAGGGGCCGAGGTGGGGGCCTCACGGGGTTGCTGCTGCTGCAGCGCCCGGCCCCCGAGGCGTCCGACGGCAGCTACTCCCGCGACGAAGGTGCGTATCTGGCCAGCCTGGATTGGCGGGTTCAGCTCGCACGGCTGCCGCTCCTGGCCCTCACCCATCTGGCTGGGTTGTCGGTGGGGACGGAATCCCCGTCTGCCGCCCTGGGCGCCTCCTGCCTCTTGGGCCTGCGCCGCTGGCTCACCCCACTTCGCCTGCTGCCCACCTCATTGCTGGTGGCGATCGGAGGAGCGGCCGGACTTGGCACCGCGTTCCGCTCCCCCTTGCTGGGGGTGGCCTATGGCCTCGAGGAGCTGAGCGCCGTCAAGGGTTTTCCGCTGGTTTTCCCGACCCTGTTGCTGGCGGGTCTCGGCACGGTGCTGTCCGAGGCCTTCGGCTCCGCCTCCGAGGCTCAGCCGGCCCGGCTGGCGGCGCTGGCCCAGCTGCCCCTGGGGCGGCTTCTGCCTCCTGCCCTCTGGCCCACCCTGCTGCTCACCACGCTGGTGATGGGTCTGCTCGGGGTGCTGTTCGTGCGCTTGCTGATTCCCTGCAGCGCCTGGGTGGCCGGCCTGCTGCGCAGCCACCCCTGGCGGGCGGCCCTGGCGCTGGCCACGGCCTTTGCCCTGCTGGCCCTCGCCAGCGGTGGTCTCAGCCTCAACGATGGCTCCCTCTCCCTCGGCCCGGGCCTGGCTGGTGACTCGTCCTCGCCGGTCTGGGCGGGCTTGCCCCGTCTGCTGGGTCCGTTGCTCAGCATTTCCGTGGGGGCACCGGGTGGCCTGATGCACGACACCATGAGCCTCGGTGCGGTGCTGATCGCCCCTTGGATCCAGGCCCTGCCAGCCGATCAGCAGGCGGCGGTTGCTGCGGTGGCGGCTGCGGCGCTGTTTAGCGGGGCCTGCCGCACCCCGTTGTTCTGTGGGGTGTTTGTGTTCACCCTGCAGGGTGATGCCCAGCTGTTGCCCTGGCTGCTGGTGGCCTCGGCCCTGGCTGCGGCGATCGGCGAGCGCTGGGGAGGCTCCACCTGGAACACCTGCCAGGTGGATCGGCTGCTCGCCTCTCGTCGTCAGCCGGGTTGAGCGCTCACAACGGGCTGAAGGCTTCGATCAGTTCCAGCTCTCCTGCTCCAGACACGGCAACAGCCGTTCCAGGGCCACGCCCCGACTCGCCTTGAGCAGCACCACATCGCCGGCGTTGAGCCAGCCCCGTAGCGGATCCATCGCTTCAATCGCCTCAGAGACGCGCGCCAGCCTGGGCAGAGACCGTGCCGCTTCGAGCATGGCCTCGCCTTCCGCGCCACCATCCACGATCACCAGTCCATCCAATCCCAGGGCCGCGGCGCGTTCGGCCACCTGACGGTGTAGGTCCAGGCTGCGATCACCCAGCTCCAGCATGGTGCCGAGCACGGCGAACCGGCGTCCCGGTTGGGATGCCAGCAGCTCCAGGGCCGCCAGCACCGCCTCCGGCGAGGCGTTGTAGGTCTCATCCAGCACGGTGAGGCCACCCATCTGCCGCCGCCGGTTGCGGCCGCCGGGCACGTCCACCTCCAGAGCCGTGAGGGCCTGGGGTTCCACGCCCAGCCGATCGGCCACGGCCAGCGCCAGCAGGAGGTTTCTGGCGTTGTGTTGTCCCTCCAGGGGCAGGCTCACCGACTCGATCCGGCCGTTGTGGTGCACCTCCAGGCGTCTGCCATCGTCGTTGAGATGACCGATCCAATCAGCCGGTGGAAGCGGTTCCGTAGCTGGGTCGCTGCTGAGGGCCACCCGCCAGACCGCGCCCGACCAGACTCTCGCCAACTCCGCCTCAAGCAGCGGATCCCCTGCCGGAATCACCAGCAGGCCGTCGGGTTTGAGGCCGAGGCAGATTTCACACTTGGCCTGGGCGATGGCCTCACGGCTGCCGAGGCGGCCGATATGGGCCGTGCCGATGTTGGTGATCACGGTCACATCGGGAGTGGCGCAGTGGCTGAGCCGTTCGATCTCACCCAGGCCGCGCATTCCCATCTCCACCACCAGGGCGGCTGTGGACGTGCGGGCCTTGAGCAGGGTGAGGGGCACGCCGATGTCGTTGTTCTCGTTGCCGCTGCTCGCCACCACCGGCCCCAAGGAGTCCAGGCAAGCGCGGATCAGCTCCCGGGTGGTGGTCTTGCCGGCTGAGCCGGTCACGGCCACCACGGGAGCCCGCAGTTGGTCGCGCCAGAGCCTTCCCAGCTGCTGATAAGCCAGCAGCGTGTCCGGCACGAGCCAGAGCGGGCGGCCGAGGTCGGCCATTTGCTGCTGCTGGGCTTCCGTGAGCCGATCGGCCTGGGCGATCGCTGCCGCAGCACCGCCGCCGGCCAGGGCCTGCTCCAGGAAGGCATGGCCATCGAAGGTCTCGCCCACCAGGGGCACGAACAGATCTCCCGGTTGGAGGCGGCGGCTGTCGGTGCAGATGGCATCGGGTTCGATACGCAGCTCCGTGCGCAGCTCCGTCAGCCCTGCCCCGGGCTGGACGTCCTGATGCTCCGCTGCTGCCCGCAGGGGCGCGCCCCAGAGCTCCTCCAGTTCACTCAGGCGGATTGCCATGGGGGCAGCAGGCCAGGATCGAGCAGGATCATGCCGGATCCGAGCCTGGCGGAGTGTCCCAGCAGGCGCCCATGGATGTCGCGCAGCTCCAGGCGTTCGAAGCCCTGGCCCTGGGCGCGCTCCCACCAGCGCTCGGCCAGCTGTTGCCGTTGCTCCGGCCGAAGCAGGCTGTAGGGCGCATCCAGCCGCAGGATCACGCTGCCGAGTTTCGGCTGCTCGATCAGCTCCAGCCAGGTGGCCGGTCCTTCGATCAGACCGTCGCCATCGGCGATGTAGCCGCTGTCCGCCTGACTGGCTCTGGTCGGTGAGTTCGTGGTCGCGGTGTCGGTGGGCTGTGGGTCAGCTGATTCGGTGATGTCCTCCGATTGGGGCAGCTCCTGATCCGTGCCGTTGGCTGTTGTTGTGCCCTTGGTGGCCTTGATCGTCGCGCTGGGCTGCTGGCTGTTGGTGTTGCGCTCGATCGGGGGCAGCTGGGCTTGGGTGCCTGGGCTTTCTCCACCACTGGTCAGCCGGGTGCCGTCCATCACCCCCTGGGCAGCAGGAGGCTGAGCCGCGGCAGGGCGACGCTGCAGGGTCCAGAACAGCAGGCCGCTGAGCGTCAGCGCCACCGCCAGAACCAGCGGCCAGAACAGGGGCGCAAGGTCGCGGGGCCAGGGCCCCGGTCGCGGCAGATCGCCGCTGTTGTTGCGCCTCAGGAGCTCCCGGGCCAACAGCCGCAGGCTGGCCGTAAGGGCGGTCAGGTCGCGGCCCAGCAGCCGCCACGGACTTTCGTAGACAACCGGCAGGGGGGCGGTGTTGGCGGGGCGAGACTCCAGGGTGACCGGTTCGCCCCGTTCCCATTCACCCATTGAGGCGGCGGCGCAGCAGGTTGAGCGGATTGCGGCTGCCACGCCCTTCCTGACTCAGGGAGGCATCCGGAGCGGGTGCCTGGCCACCCCGCAGACTGGGATCGGCATCCTGGCCCTGGGAGAAGCGCTCCACGTCCTCCGCCAGGGGGGTGGGTTCCTTGACGCCGCAGACATCGCGGTACATGACGTCGTATTCGAGGGCGGAGCGGCTCCAGCTCATGTCCTGGGTCATGCCGCGGCGCTGCAACTCCTCCCAGCTGCTCTGGTGGCGGTAGGCCTCCCAGGAGCGCACGATCGAGGTGAAGAAGTCGACCGGCTCGTAGCGATCGAAGCAGAAGCCCGTTCCCGTGCCGGCAATCGGATCGTGGGGCGGCACGGTATCCACCAGTCCGCCGACCCGGCGCACCACCGGCACCGAGCCGTAGCGCATCGCCAGCATCTGGCTGATGCCGCAGGGTTCGAAGCGGCTGGGCATCAGGAAGGCATCGCTGCCGCCGTAGATCAGCCGTGACAGGGCATCGTCGTAGGTGAGAAACACGGCGAAGCGGCCCGGATGGCGGGCCGCCATCTGCCACAGCCCCGATTCATAACCGCGATCGCCGGTGCCGAGCACCACGATCTGGCTGTCGGTGTAGGCGAGCACCCGGTCTGCCACCTGCAGCAGCAGATCCACCCCCTTCTGATCCACCAGCCGGCTGACCATGCCCATCAGGTAGGTGCGCGGGCTCAGGCTGAGACCCATGCGTTCCTGGAGCGCCCGCTTGTTGCGCGCCCGAGGGCTCAGATCGGTCGGCGTGAAGGTGGCCGGCAGGGTGGGATCGGTCGCCGGATTCCAGTCTTCCGTGTCGATGCCATTGAGAATGCCGCGCAGCTTGCCGCTGATGTAATTGAGCAGCCCGTCGAGGTGTTCGCCGTACTGGGGGGTGCGGATCTCAATCGCATAGGTGGGTGAGACGGCATTCACCCGATCGGCATAAAGCAGCGCCGCCGCCATGGTGTGATCGCCCTGCATGTACCAGGGGCACCAGGTCATCCGCTCCAGCTTCCAGCGCCAGGCACCCTGGTACTTGAGGTTGTGGATGGTGAAGACCGTGCTGATCTCGGGGTCCTGATGCATCCACACCGGGATCATGCCGGTGTGCCAATCGTGGCAGTGCAGCACCTGCGGCTTCCAACCGCCGTTCCAGGCGAATTCTGCGGTGGCGCTGGCGAAGAAGGTGAAGCGCCAATCCTCATCCTCACCGCCATAGATCCGCTCCGGATCGAACACCGGATGACCCACCAGATAGATCGGCAGCCCGTTGGTGGGGTGGCGGGTTTCGAACACCGAGAAATCGGTGCCCATCGTGTGTCCACGCCAGATCGGTTCGTCTGGAATTGACAGAAGACTCCAGAGCTTGCCGTAACCCGGCATGATGATGCGCACGTCATGGCCAAGCGCAGCCAGGGCAGGGGACAGGGAGCCCACTACGTCCCCCATGCCGCCCACTTTGATCATGGGCGCGCATTCTGCGGCGGCGAACAACACCCGCATCGAAATCCTGCCAGAGGTGGCGGCATATTACGGGCGCTTTCCACAGAGCCATGCCAACGGACTGCCCCGTTCAGCCTGGTCAGTCCTGTCGGCTCGGCACCGTCACGGCAGGACCGTGACGGGGGTTCCCAGCTGGACCAGGTTGTACAGCGCCTGCACGTGCTCGTCGTACAGGCGAACGCAGCCGTGCGATACCGCCTGCCCGACGCTGGCGCGGTTGGGCGTGCCATGGAAGCCGGCGGTGACGCACCCCTGCACCACCAGGTGCTCCTGACCGTTGAAGCCGCGGCGGCCCTTGCAGTCGCGGTAGAAGCCGATCCAGCGGCTGCCGAGGGGGTTGGCCGGTCCGGGGGGAATCAGGCGGCCGTTGGCCGGGTGCTGCCAGACCGGATTGGTCCGCAGCTCCATCACCTCGAACCGGCCCACGGGGGTTTCCCAGCCCGGCATGCCGACCGCCACCGGAAAGCGCCGGATTTCCTGGCCGTTCTCGAGCACCAGCAGGCGTCGCTGGCGGCGATCCAGCACCAGCTCCCGTCCACCGGGGGCCTCGTCTGAGGCTGGGGTGGCCACGGCCACGCCCTGCTTGGTGTCAACCAGCTGGCTGCCGGCACTGGTCTGAGTGCTGGCATGGGCGTCAGGAGCAATCAGTCCCGCTGCCAGCCCCAGGGTGATCAGTCCAGCCAGGGCGGTCTGGCGCAGCCCGCGGCAGATGGGATCCGCCTTTTGGAACGGCTGGAACCGCTTGTCCGGCATCGGCCGTGACCACAACAGCGGTTCAGGTAGCGGTTCGGATCGGTGGGCGGGGCGCACGAGCTGGAGCAGATCCGATGGCAGTGATCCACCTTCAAGGTAGCCAGGCTGAGGAGGAGAAGTCGGGCTCGCGTTTTTCAAGGAAGGCATTGCGACCCTCCTGGCCCTCATCGGTTCGGTAGAAGAGATGGGTGGCCTGACCCGCCAGTTCCTGCAGGCCCGCCAGCCCGTCGGTTTCGGCATTGAAGGCGGCCTTGAGGCAGCGGATCGCCGTGGGGCTGTGGCGCAGCACCTGGCGGGCCCAGCTCACTCCCTCGGCCTCCAACTGCTCCAGGGGCACCACCTGATTCACCAACCCCATCGCCAGGGCCTCCTGGGCGTTGTATTGCCTGCAGAGAAACCAGATCTCGCGGGCCTTGCGTTGCCCCACCACCCGGGCCAGGTAGCCGGCGCCGAAACCGCCGTCGAAGCTGCCGACCCGGGGCCCGGTCTGGCCGAACACCGCGTTCTCCGCCGCCAGACTCAGATCACAGAGCAGATGCAGCACCTGGCCGCCGCCGATGGCGTAGCCGGCGACCAGGGCAATCACCACCTTGGGCAGGCTGCGGATCAGCCGTTGCAGGTCGAGCACATTGAGGCGAGGCAGGCCCGTCTCATCCAGGTAACCGCCGTCACCCCGCACGCTCTGGTCGCCGCCGGCGCAGAAGGCCCAACCGCCATCGGCCGCCGGACCGGCACCGGTGAACAGCACCACGCCGATACGGGGGTTGTCGCGCACCCGCGAAAAGGCGTCGCAGAGCTCCTGCACCGTGCGGGGCCGGAAGGCGTTGCGTTTATGGGGACGATCAATCGTGATGCGGGCGATTCCCTCCTCACTGATCTCGAAGCGGATGTCCTCATACGACCCGGTGCTCTGCCAGATCACCGGCTGGGGGGGCGTGCTCAAGAGGGATCGGGTCGTGCTGCCGCCATTGTGCGCAAGTGCTGGCGCCGGCTGGCATCGGCGCGGCGGTCGGTCCGCAACCGCACCAGGGCCATCGGGAGTTGAAGGGCCCAGGCCAGGGTTTCCTCCAGGGTGCTCCAACTGTTGATCGAACGGGCCGGGACTCCGTGGGCGGCGGCCAGGGCACAGGGATCGACCGCCTGCGGCATGGCGAACAGACGCTCGAAATCGAGCAGTGCCTCGTCGCTGGGTCGAATCGAGAGCTGCTCGAAGATGCCGCCGCCGCCGTTGTCGATCAGCAGCACCGTGAGCCGGCCGCGCAGCTGCTGCTGCCAGAGCCAGCCGTTGCAGTCGTGCAGCAGGGCCAGATCACCGCAGACCAGCACCGCCGCCCCCAGGGCTTCGGCGATGCCGCAGGCGAGCGAGAGGGTGCCGTCGATGCCGGAGGCGCCGCGGAAGGAGAACACGGGGCGGTGCGGGGCGCATGATGACCCGAAGCTCTCCCAGTCCCGCACGGGGCTGCTGTTGGCCAGAAGCAGCGGCAGATCGGCCGGCAGCCGCTGACTCAACCATCGGGCCAGGCCCGGTTCGTTGAGCCCGGCGGAAGGGTCTGGCTGCAGCTTCTGATCCAGCCACGTCTGCATCGCCTGTTCTGCCTGGTGCCATTGCCTCCCCAGGGCCAGGCAGTCGGGCGCCGGGGAGCCCGATCGCCAGGCCGGTGGGGCGGAGGCCAGCCAGGAGACCAACCCCCCATCCCACTGCAGGGCTCCGGTGCCGAGCGGATCCAGGGGCCGTGGTTCCGCTTCGCTGATCAGTACCTGCCGCTGGTGGCCAGTGCCCAGCCACTGCTGCAACCGTCGGCTGGCCGGCAGTGGACCCAGCCGCAGCACCTGCAAGGGCTGCCCTTGAGGGCTGGCCAGATCGGTCGGGCCCAGCAGCAGGTCGGGGTGGCACAACAGCAGGTCGGGGTGGCACAACAGCAGGTCGGGGTGGCACAACAGCAGGTCGTAGCTGCAGATCAGTTCCAGACCAGGACAGCCACGCAGGCTGGAGAGCGCATCGGCCAGCACCGGCCAGCCGCTGCGCCGTTGCCACTGGCGCAGGGCCTCCAGGAAGGCAGGAAAGGCTGCCATCGGCCCGCGCCAGGGTCCCGCCACCACCACTCCGGGGAGGTCGGGATCCAGGTGGGGTGCATCGCCAGGTGAACCGGCCAAAGGGCTGGAGTGGGTGGCCGCTGGCTGGGCAGGTTGTCCTAAGGGCTCGGCACGTTGCCCGACGGGCTGATCAGGAGGCTCAGGATTGAACGGGTGTGCAACGGATGGATCGAGGAGCTCTGAAGACGCTCGATTGGGTGTTTCTGGAAGGCTTGCCGCCGCCAGAGCCAGCAGGTCGGTGGCGTTGCCGTGCAGGGGTTCGCTGAAGGGCAGATTCAGATGCACCGGTCCTGATGGAGCAGGGGATCCGGCGGTGGCGGCCATGGCCTGCCACGCCAGGTTGCGCAGCGATGTCTCGCTGGCATCGGCCAGTCCCTCGGGCGGGCCTTCTCCATACCAGCGGCAGTTGGCGCGCAGAAAATCCTGCTGGTTCACGGTCTGATTGGCACCGCATCCCTTCAGGGCGACGGGACGGTCGGCCGTGAGCAGCAGCAGGGGGATGGCGCCGTAGTCGGCCTCCACCACGGCCGGCAGCAGATTCGCCACCGCCGTGCCGGAGGTGGTGACCACCGCGGCGGCCCGACCCTCGGCACGACCTAATCCGAGGGCGAAGAAGGCTGCCGAGCGCTCGTCGATCGCGGTGTGCAGCCGCAGGCCCCGTTGCTGTTGCAGCCCTGCGGCCACTGCCAGAGGACCGGAGCGGCTGCCGGGACACAACACCACATGCTGCAGGCCAGCCCTCTGCAGCTCCGCCAGCAGGGTGAGGGCCGCCTGCAGGTTGCATTGGGCCGCGGCCGCCACTGGCGTTGCCTCCGTTGGTCAAGATGGGCCGATCATCCTCACCGGCCGGCCCGCCCCCGACGATTCGCGATGCCGAGCAACGAGTCCACCTCCCCGATGGCAGCCGAGGGCGCGAGCTGGTGGCAGGCCGTGCGGCGCCAGTTGCAGTCGCTGCTGCTGTGGCTGGTGCTGGCCCTGCTGCTGCGTTGGTGGGTGCTGGAACCGCGCTGGATTCCCTCCGGCTCGATGCTGCCCACCCTGCAGCTGGAGGATCGGGTGCTGGTGGAGAAGCTGCGCGCCCGGCTGGATCTGCCCCTGCCCCTGGGCACGATCGTGGTATTCCATCCCCCCAGCCCTCTGATCGCGGCGGGTTACGACCCCAGGGCTGCCCTGATCAAGCGGATCGTGGCCGAACCTGGCGATCGGGTGGAGGTGCGGCAGGGCCGCCTCTGGCGCAACGGCGAACCCGTTTCCCTCGATTGGGCTCCTGAGCTGATCGATTACGACCTGGAACCCCTCACCGTGCCTGCGGGACATCATTTCGTGCTGGGCGATAACCGCAACAGCAGCCTCGATTCCCACCTCTGGGGAAGCTTGCCGGATGACTGCCTGATCGGCTCGGCCCTGTGGCGGTACTGGCCGTTGCAACGCTTCGGATCGTTGCCGCGATTGCCGTCCGCTGATCTCGATGGTGCTAACGAACACTTGGGTTAGGGTGCAGGCGTGTTCCAGAGCACCCCGGAGGGAGATGTTCAACCCGGAGTTCCTGAAGACCGATACCGAAGCGATCAGCAGCAATTCGCTGATTCAGTACCTGCAGGAACAATCCCCGGATGTGCTCCAGCGCGTGGCGCGCTCGGCCAGCCCGGATATGCAGGAAATCATTCGCCACAATGTGCAGGGTCTGCTCGGAATGTTGCCGGGTGAACAGTTTGAGGTGAAGATCCAGGCCAGCCGTGACAATCTCGCCGGTCTTCTGGCCTCCGCGATGATGACGGGCTATTTCCTTCGCCAGATGGAGCAGCGCATGGAACTGGATTCCTCCCTGATCGGCATCGGCGGCCTTGACGACGACGACGAAGCCTGCCCAGGCGAACTGAAGCTCTGAACTGACAGTTCTGATCCCAGATCAGGGATTTTCTGGAACCAGCCCCAGGCGCAGCAATTGCCGGTCGATGCTGGCGAGCACTTCCCATCCGCCGCTATCCGGTGCCCAGCTGCGCTGCTCAAGCTGGCTGGCCAATCCTTCCAGATCGGAGCCGTGACAGGGCACCGGGGCGTCGTAGTGGGCAGGGATCAACCACCGCATCTCGCCCCAGCGGCCCAGCTGGACCAGCCAGTCCACCAGCGCCTGACGGCAGCGCGGAAATACCAGCCGCTCCAGCACCGGGGCAACCTGCAGGCTCTGGCCGCCCCGCAGGGTCTCGAAGTCCTGCTCCCAGCCCGGCTGCCAGCGGAAGGGATAGAAGCCGAAGTGAGCCCGCTTCTGGCGAAGACCTGCCGCGAGGCTGTGGCCGAGCACCTGCGCCAGGGGCGGTACGGCCACACTGGCGGGCCTGAGGTAGGACGCGAACAGCACCAGCCGCTTCCAGCCGCGCTGCCGCTGGGCCGGGCTGTCGACCAGGGGCTCTTCAGCCCGTTCACGGGCGTGGAAGAGCAGTGGCGTCGGGTCGGCGTCGAACAGCTGCGGTGGCTGATCCCCGATGCTCACCAGGGCGTCGGTGATCAGCACGCTGCCGCTGGCGCGGTGCAGGCAGGCCACCTCCTGGAAGGTTCCCAGACCGAGATTGAGTGGACCGAGGCTGCACCACTCCAGCTCACCGGGATGGGGATAGCCCTCGCTGCCGAGGATGTGGGTGCGCCTGGCAGGAAATCCCAGCCAGCTCAGGGGCAGATTCAGCGGAAAGCTCCACTGACTTGAACTGACCCACACCTGCGCCTTGGGAAAGGCGCGGGCCATGGCCGGAACCGGCAGTTTGTGCTCGAGGCCGGAGCTGGTGGGCAGCACGATCGTGCAGACCGGTCCGTGGATCTGCTCCAGGGCAGCCAGGTGGCGCCGTACTTCTGGCGTTGGTGCCACCGGCGCGTAGAGCAGGAGTCCCTGCTGCAGCCGCAGCACCGTCATCCGGATCGGCACGGCCACGTAGTAGATCCCCTGCAGTTGCTCGAAGCTCCACACCTGATCGGCGATCAGTTCTCGCACCACGGTGCGACGTTGGCCGTAGGGGTAGAGGGGCAGCAGGGGCCACCAGGGCCAGCGCTGATCTGCCAGAGACTCAGGCGCCATCATCGTGGCTGGGATTGGTGGCGGCGGTGGGCCAGCAGTCCATGGCGAGGCGCGAACAGCAGGGCCATCAGGAAGAGGCCTGTCTGCCACAGCACGATGCAGCCGGCCGTGGAGGCATCGAACCAATAGCTGGCATAGATCCCCAGCAGGCTGGCCAGGGAGGCACTGGCCATGGCCAGCCAGCACATCCGGTCGAATCGATCGGTGAGCAGATAGGCGGTGGCCCCAGGGGTGACGAGCATGGCCACCACCAGGATGATGCCCACGGTCTGCAGCCCGGCCACCGCCGCCAGCGACAGCATCGACAGCAGCAGGTAGTGGAGCACTCCGGTGCGGATGCCGATCGAGCGGGCGTGGGTCGGATCGAAGCAGAACAGCACCAGATCGCGGCGGAACACAAGCAACACCGCCAGCACGATCAGGGAGATCACCAGGGTCTGGGTCACGTCCTCCGGCGAGATTCCCAGGACGTTGCCGAAGAGAATGTGGGTGAGATCGATCGTGCTGCGCACCTTCGAGACCAGCGTGATTCCCAGGGCAAAGAATCCGGTGAACACCAGGCCGATCACCGTGTCCTCCTTCACCCGTGTCTTCTGCTTGATGAAACCGATCGAGGCCACCGAGCCCACACCGAACACAAAGGCACCGAGGGCGTAGGGCAGCCCCAGGGCGTAGGCAATCACCACGCCCGGCATCACGGCGTGGGATACGGCATCCCCCATCAGGGCCCAGCCCTTGAGGGTCATGAAGCAGGAGAGCATGCCGCAGACGCTTGCCACCAAAAGGCTCACCAGCAGCGCCTTGACCATGAAGTCGTGGCGCAGGGGCTCCAGCAACAGGGTGGCGAGATCCATCTCAGCAGCCCTCGCCACCAGTGGCGGCCGGTCCCATCACGGGCACCTCGCCACCGAAGGTGCGGGCCAGATTCTCGGGTGTGAACACCTCGGATGTTTCGCCGTAGGCCAGCACGGTCTTGTTGATCAGCACCACCTGATCGCAGAAGCTGCGCACGTGGGCCATGTCGTGCGTCGAAATCAGGATCGAGCGACCTTCCTGGCGGAACTGCAGCAGCAGATCAACGATCAGTTTTTCGGTGCGGATGTCGACCCCATTGAAGGGTTCATCCAACAGCAGCACCGAGGCGCCCTGAGCGAGGGCACGGGCCAGAAAGGCCCGCTTGCGTTGTCCGCCGGAGAGCGAACCGATCTGGCGGTGGCGCAGGGCCCACAGCTCCACACGCTCGAGGGCATGACGCACGGCGGCATGGTCGGAGGAACGGGGGATGCGCAGCAGGTTCATGGCGCCATAGCGCCCCATCATCACGACGTTCTCCACACTCACCGGGAAGTCCCAGTCGACCATCTCGCTCTGGGGCACGTAGGCCACGGCGTGCTGGCGCTGCGCATCCTGAACCCCCAGTCCATTGACGCGGATGCGTCCGCAGGAGGGTTGGATGAAGCCCATCAAGGCCTTGAACAGGGTGGATTTGCCAGCCCCATTCATGCCAACCAGACCACAGATACTGCCGGCAGGTAGCACCAGGCTGGCTCCGTGCAGAGCAACGCTTCCGTGATAATCCACACTGACGTTCTCCACCTCCAGCCGCAGGCCTGACCGGAGCTGGCCTGCCGTGCTGTGATCGGCACCCCAGGCGGCGTCAGTCATTCGTGAGCCCCTTCACGATCAGATCGACGTTGTGTCGCTGCAACTTCAACAGGCTAGGCGCGGGACCTGTGGGATCCGAGAGCGAATCGACGTAGAACGTACCGCCGAAGCGGGCTCCACTGGCCGCCGCTAACTGGCGCATGCTTTTGTCGCTGACGGTGCTTTCGCAGAACACCGCCGGGACCTTCCGGCGACGCACTTCGTCGGTGAGACGGGCCTGTCGCCGAGGGGTGGCTTCCCCTTCACCGTTCACTGGCCAGAGGTAGCCCTCCTGCAATCCGTAGTCGCGGGCGAGATAGCTGAACGCTCCCTCGCAGGTCACCAGCATCCGCTGGTTGGGCGGCACCCTCGCCAGGGAGCGACGCAGATCCTGATCGAGCTGGGCGAGCTTCTGCTTGTAGGCCTCGGCATTACGGCGGTAGGTGGCGGCTCCGGCCGGATCCAGGTCGATGAAGGCGTCCCGGATCGTGTCCACATAGTGCTGGGCACGGCTGGGCGACATCCAGGCATGGGGATTGGGCACGCCTGGGCCTGTGCTGCCGGTGGACTCCAGTCCATCGCTGCGAATCGGCAGAGGATCCATACCCTCGGTCACCACGACCCGTCGTGCTCCCTGGATGGTGTCGGTGAAACGCTGGGCCCAGCGCTCCAGATTGAAGCCGTTTTCCAGGACCATCACCGCACCCTGGGCGCGGCGCAGATCGCTGGGCGTGGGCTCGTAGTGATGGATTTCGCTCCCCACCTTGGTGATCGAGGCCACCTCCAGTCGATCTCCGGCCACGTTGCGGGCCATGTCCGCCAGCACCGTGAAGGTGGTGAGCACCAAGGGACGCCCCTCGGATGCTGAGGGTGAGCCTGCTGAAACCTGATCCCGTGGCGACACCGTGGGAGGAGCGGAGCACCCCGCCGTGACCAGCAGAAGGGGGAGCGCGATCAGGGCCAGGCCGGCTCGCCTGGGCCATCTGGTCTGGTCAGCGTGGTGTCGATGGACGAAGCACGGGGATGGCACGGTGGAACAGAAAGCCGGAAAGCTGGCCGGCATAACCAGAAAGAGCCTAGGCACCCTGGCGGGCAGACCCCGCCGCTGAACCAGCGACGGGCAGGCATCAGAAAGCCCCGCAGGAGTAACCCTGCAGGGCTGTGGATCGAATCGAGACGCTTCCGCTGGGATCGTGGGATCAGCGTGGCGAAGCGGCCCCCTGGGATCAACCGATGGTGGGTGCCGTCAGGGCCACAGGTGCGGCACTGCTGGCTGCCAGGTCGAGCGGGAAGTTGTGCGCATTGCGCTCATGCATCACTTCCATGCCCAGACCAGCGCGGTTGAGGATGTCGGCCCAGGTGTTCACGACCCGGCCCTGGCCATCCAGGATCGACTGGTTGAAGTTGAAACCGTTCAGGTTGAAGGCCATCGTGCTCACGCCCAGGGAGGTGAACCAGATGCCGACCACCGGCCAGGCGGCCAGGAAGAAGTGGAGGCTGCGGCTGTTGTTGAAGGAGGCGTATTGGAAGATCAGGCGACCGAAGTAACCGTGGGCAGCCACGATGTTGTAGGTCTCTTCCTCCTGGCCGAACTTGTAGCCGTAGTTCTGGCTCTCGCTCTCAGTGGTTTCACGCACCAGCGACGAGGTCACCAGGGAGCCGTGCATGGCGGAGAACAGGCTGCCGCCGAACACACCGGCCACCCCCAGCATGTGGAAGGGGTGCATCAGGATGTTGTGCTCAGCCTGGAACACCAGCATGAAGTTGAAGGTGCCCGAGATGCCGAGCGGCATGCCATCGGAGAAGGAGCCCTGACCGAAGGGATAGATCAGGAACACGGCGAAGGCTGCCGACAGCGGAGCGCTGTAGGCGACGCAGATCCAGGGACGCATGCCGAGGCGGTAGGAGAGTTCCCACTGCCGGCCCATGTAGGCGGAGATGCCGATCAGGAAGTGGAACACCACCAGCTGATAGGGACCGCCGTTGTACAGCCACTCATCGAGGCTGGCGGCTTCCCAGATGGGGTAGAAGTGCAGGCCGATGGCGTTGCTGGAGGGAACAACAGCACCGGAGATGATGTTGTTGCCGTAGATCAGCGAGCCGGCGACCGGCTCACGGATACCGTCGATGTCGACGGCAGGGGCGGCGATGAACGCCACCACATAGCAGATGGTGGCGGCCAGCAGGCAGGGGATCATCAGCACACCGAACCAACCCACGTAGATGCGGTTGTTGGTGGAGGTGACCCACTCACAGAAGCTTTCCCAGCTTCCGCTGCGGCCGCTGCGGACGGCAGTGGTCATGGATGAAGAGGACGGATGGGATGGAGGTATGGGGTCCGCTTGTGCGCTGCGTTTGTGCACTGCGCTGGTGCACTGAGAGCTGCCGATGCTATGGGGAGACCATGGGCCGGGCAACGTCTGGCGACACAGCGGCAACCCGCAACCGCTCCAGGGAACATCAGCCGGGGAAACCCGGAATGCAACCGAAGCGATCAGCCGACGGGATGATCCCGAACGGTTAGAAAAACGTTACGTGAACTGATTAGAGAGCGCTGGCGATTCGCTGCCTGGGAAATACATTGTTTCGTTGCTTCAGGTTGCTTTACTTCAGAAGTAACGATCCTGTTACATCTGTTCAGGTCGAGGCCTGCGGCAGAGCTGGTACGGCGCCGTTGATGCGGTTGGACTGTTCCTGCACCCAGTTGCGACCTTGCTGCAGGAAGGCTGCCCAATCGAGTTTCTCGGCCTCGGCGGCCCGGGCGACCAGCAGCGGTGCCTGGCGCTTGATCCGTTCCAGATCAGGGGCGGCCACTCCGGCGGTCAGGGCCAGCATGTCGGCCATGGCATGGCCCACGACCCGCGTCAGGTAAGCCGCGCTGACTGCCTGCACCGTGCCACCGATCAACCAGGTGGCTCCATGCAGCTTGATCGCGGCGGCCAGGGCCTGGGTGCTCCACTCCACCACGCCCTGGGCCAGGGCTGCCTTGCCCAGCTCCAGGGCCGCGTCGCGCAACTGTGCCATCGACCAGGAGCAGCCCCAGAGGCGCGCCATCTCCTGCAGCATCAGGCCGTTGGCCACCGCCAGCACCAGCAGATCCAGGCTGGGCACCGGAGCGGCGAAGACCCCCGCCGCCACGATCCACTGGGTGCGCTGCTGCAGCTGGATCCAGCGCTGGCGGCGCAGCTGTTCCAGGTCGGCCTGCCAGCGGCGATGCAGCAGGCGCAGGCTGCGCAGCCGGGCGTCACGACGGAGCTGCAACGGTCGCTGCCGCAGATCCAGCGCCAGCGGTTCCAGGGCAGCCGCGAGAGTCTCGCTCGACCCATCCCAGAACAGAACCCGCGCCGCCTGCCCCGCAGGCAGCTGGGCGGCCAGCTCCTGGCGCATGCGCTGCGCCGACCCGTCTTGCACGGACCCGTGGAACGTGGCCAGCAGCCACAGACAGGGACAGTCGTCCAGGCCTTCCAGCCAACGGAGATCCGCGGCGCTGAGGGGCAGCCGCAGGTGGTAAAGGAGCACATCACAGCGCTCGAACAGGGTTGGCCAGCGCCAGTCCGGGCTGCTCGCCGGCAGAGGCCGGGCCCAGTGCAACGCCAGGGCGGCCCGACCCCGCAGGGCGTCACGCATCGGCGTCATCGCGGTGGCTTCCGGAAGTTGAACCCCCACCAGCGCCAGGCTCAGGCCGGGCTCCTCCTGGCTGGAGCGCCACTCCTGCAGTTCGCGCCGTCGTTCCTGCTGCCGAGGCCCCTCCGCCCCTTCCAGCTGGCCGAACTGCTCCATCAGGCCTTCGCAGCGCTGCAGCAATCCCCTCGCGGTGGCCGGCAGTCTGGCGGTGACCGTCCCCCTGCCGGAGAGCCAGACCAGGCCAGCGGCGGCGGCGGCGGCCGGCAGCGCCGCTGCCATCAGCCCATGGCCGACATGGCCGAGCAGATCGCTGACCAGCCAGCCGCTCCCTGCCACGACTACCACGGGCAACCAGGGCCCTCGACGCAGCAGACGCCGCACCGCTGGACCCAGAGCTGAAGGATCGGTCGCCGGTTCGGTTGCCGCTGAATCCGTGGCGGCACCAGGAGCCGCTGGGCTGGGGTGGTCTGGGCTGGTCACGAAGGAACGGCTGGGACCCGAACATGCCGAATCTCTAGCTCAGCCGCCTCCGGATCAGCCGCCCGTAGCGCCGGCCACCATCGCTGGCTTCTGTGAGCACCGTGTTCTGTGGATTTGCCAATAGGTTTGGGAGCCACGCGCATCGAGATCCGGACATGGCCGTCGGGGCGGGGTCCGACAATCGCGGGCAGGTGCAGCGGGTCCTGTTGATCGCCCTGGCGGTCAACGTGGTCATGAGCCTGCTGAAGCTGGCGGTCGGACTGTTCACGGGGTCTCTGGCGGTGCTGGCGGATGCCATGCACAGCGCCACCGATGGCCTCTCCAGCCTGCTGGGCCTGTTCACCAACGGTCTCTCCGATCCTCGCCCCGATCGGGATCATCCCTATGGCCACCACAAATACGAGGCTGTCGGCGCCCTGGCGATCGCCGCCTTCATCCTGTTCGCGGCCTTCGAGATCCTGCAGACGGCCGTGCAGCGGATCAGTGTCGGTCTGACCCCGCTGCGGGTGGATGCGCCGGAGCTGCTGCTGCTGCTGCTGGCCCTGGGTTTCAACATTCTCCTCTCTGGTTACGAACACGGCGAAGGACGCAGACTCGGCAGCCGGCTGCTGATCGCCGACGCCCTGCACACCCGCAGCGACATCTGGACAACCCTCGTGGTGCTGGTCGGCCTTTGCGGTGCGGTGTTCCTGCGTCAGAGTTGGTTGGATGTGGCGCTGGCGATCCCGCTCTGCGTGCTGCTGGTCAAGGTGTGCTGGTCGGTGATCACCACGAATCTCCCCTGGCTGGTGGACCAGATCGCGATCGCTCCGGAAGCCATCCATGCCGTGGCGATGGCCGTACCCGGAGTGCTGAATTGCCACGACATCGCCAGTCGTGGTGTGCTCGGTCAGCAGGTGTTCATCGACATGCACCTCGTCGTGTCGGCCAACGATCTGCCCACCGCCCATCGCATCACTGAGTTGGTGGAGGAACACCTGGAGGAGCGTTTCGGCCCGGTGCGTTGCACCATCCACCTTGAGCCCCCGGAATACGCCAGTGCGGAGATCACCTTCCGAGGAACCCATGGCTGATCTGCTGCCTGGGAATCCACCGCTGCTGCGGCCGAGCCAGATGGCGCTGGTGAATCGCCTGATTGCCGACCTGCGCGCCGCTCCCGCCTGGCATGGTCAGCTGCCGGTACTGCTGCTGGACCGCTGTTGGTTGCGGCTCGAGGTGGTTCCGGTCGAATCCCTGGCGACGGCCCTGCCTCCCGATGGCAGCGGCGAGGCTCCTGAGCTCGCGCGATTCCGCCAGCTGCGGGCAGAGGGCCTGGAGGACTGGGCCGCACAGCTGCAGTGCTGGGAGGAGTTTGACCTCCTGCCGTTCCAGCAGGCCTTGCGGCGCTACTGGAGCCGGCAGACGCACGGTGATGACGGCTGGACCCTGCCGGCCTACCTGGAGTTGTTGCGCTGCTACCGCCACAGCCTCGAGTGTGGTGTTCCTCACCTGCCCCTGCTGGTCCTGCCCCGCCAAGGCAGCGGTGAGACCCACCGTCTGCACTGGCTGCAACGACCGTTCGCCTCCACCTGTCCGTCGATGCGGCACACTTGCGCCTGACTCAGGGCTGCGGCAATGGCCGACGACACCACCCCCTCCATCTCCAAGGACCGGCACGACGCACCCAGCCGTGGTGGCCGCCCCGGTCCCAACCGTGAGCCCGGTGGTTTTCGCATCCGCCTGAGTGACAACGAGATGCGCTCGGCCCGGGCTCTGCAGGAGGCCTTCGGTCTGCGCTCCACCGTGGCCGTGCTGGGCTTTGCGGTGCGCAGCCTGGGCCAGATGCTGGACCAGGGTCAGCTCGATGCCCTGCTGGCCGAGCACCGCGCCCAGGGTGATGCCCGGCCATCGGGTGATTCCCGCCCAACGCGCCGCAACGAGATTCGTCGTGGCGAAGGCCGTCCGGCACCAGCGGCCCGGGCCAACCCCTTTGCCCGTCCGGCCCGCCCCGCCGCGACGCCGATCGAAGAGGAGGTGGCTCCTGCCGAAGCCCCGGCTGACGATCAGCCGATCAGCTCTGAGACCGACAGCAGCGAATCCACCGATTCGGAACCAGCCACACCTGAAGCGACAGCTTCTGAAGTGGCCGCCGCCGCCGGCTGACTGCGATGGCTCGGCCACGGGTTCTCTCCGGTGTCCAACCCACCGGTGCCTTGCATCTGGGCAACTGGCTCGGCGCGATCCGCAACTGGGTCGGCCTGCAGGACAGCCACGACACCTTCTTCTGTGTTGTGGACCTGCACGCGATCACCGTGCCCCACGACCCGGCCAGGCTTGCTGAGGACACCCTCACCACAGCGGCGCTCTACCTGGCCTGCGGCATCGATCCGCAGCGTTCGACGGTGTTCGTCCAGAGCCACGTGGCGGCCCACAGCGAGCTCTGCTGGCTGCTGAACTGCGTCACCCCGCTGAACTGGCTGGAGCGGATGATCCAGTTCAAGGAGAAGGCGGTCAAGCAGGGCGACAACGTCTCCGCCGGTCTGCTGGATTACCCGGTGCTGATGGCGGCGGACATCCTTCTCTATGACGCTGACCTGGTGCCGGTTGGCGAGGATCAGAAGCAGCACCTCGAGCTGGCCCGTGACATTGCCCAACAGCGGATCAACAGCCGCTTCGGCAGTGAGGAGGCGCCGCTGCTGCGGGTGCCTGAACCGCTGATCCTCCAGGACGGGGCCCGGGTGATGAGCCTCACCGATGGCCGCAGCAAGATGAGCAAGAGCGATCCCAACGAGGGCTCTCGCATCACCCTGCTCGACCCCCCCGAGCTGGTGACCAGAAAGATCAAGCGTGCCAAGACCGATCCCACCATGGGCCTCGAGTTCGGCAACCCCGAGCGTCCAGAAGCCGACAACCTCTTGGGCCTGTATGCGGTTCTGAGTGGCCTGGGGCGCGAGGCGGCCACAGCCCAGTGCGCCTCCATGGGATGGGGCACCTTCAAGCCACTGCTGGCCGAAACGGTGGTGGAGGCCCTGCGTCCGGTTCAGGAGCGTTACCGCGATCTGCGCAGCGACCCGAGCCAGTTGCAGCAGGTTCTGGAGCTGGGCAGAGAGCGGGCCGAGGCCGTGGCCAGCACCACCCTCCAGCGCCTGCGCGACGCGCTGGGCTTTTATCCACGCTCATAGGTCGATCAGTCGTTGCGGGTGTGGATCGTCATCAATTGTGATCTTCTGCTGATCGAAGGGCTGCTCGTTGATCAGTGCAGCTGATCAGACTGTCAGTTCCCTCGGTGGTGATGCCCAGGTAGCGACGGCGAAGCCCCACGTGTCAACTCCCTTGGCTCGGCTTGTGTTGCGGTTTGCTCATGGAGCCTGGACTCATGATCCCCAGTCCGAAAGCACGCCGTGGGAGCTTTGTCCACCCCCCAGTGCATGGGGGTGGCGGCCCCTCCCAGCTAACCGTCAGTCTCTCTGGACTCGCGATCAGCCCTTCTGATTTCTTCGACCCGATCCCGTTTCTCCCTGCTGCTCGCCTTGCCGCTCCTGCCCTTGGTGGCACCGGCACCCGGCAGGCAGCCCGAGGCGGTTCCGGCCGTGCAGCAGCACCAGGCCGCCACCGCCGCTCTGGCCGGAGGCCAGGCCACGGCCTATGCCATCAGTCCAGAGCGCCGCGCCCTGCTCAACACCATCCGCTTCGCCGAAGGCACCTGGGTGGGCGGCAGCCATGACGGTTACCGGGTTCTCTACGGGGGCGGCCGCTTTGCCAGCCTGGCGCGCCATCCCGAGGTGACGGTCAGGCGGCGCTATACCAGCGCCGCCGCCGGTGCCTACCAGTTCCTGCCGGGAACCTGGCGGGAAGCACAGCAGCGCCTTGGTCTGCCCGACTTCGGCCCCGCCAGCCAGGACCAGGCCGCCCTGTTCCTGGTGGATCGCCGCGGTGTTCTCGATCTGTTCGACCGCAGGGGCCTGGATGCCACGGTGCTGGCCCGCCTGGCGAACGAGTGGGCCTCCCTGCCGGCCAGCCATGGCGGCAGTGCCTACGGCCAGCCTGTGAAGCGGGCAGACCAGCTGGTGCGCTTCTATCGGGCCGATCTGCAGCGGCAACGGCAGGCAGGCCAGGCCTGAGCTCAGAATTCGCGGTAGACCACCCGGCCGCGCTCATCGTTCCCGACGTCGAGCAGGTGCTCCCCCATCAGCTGATCGATTTCCTGACGCACCGTGGTGACGTCATCATCACGGCCCAGCTCTAGCGCCAGCATGGCGTCGTTGATGGTGAACCCCTTGGTTCCTGCCTGGCGCGCCAGAACGAGCAGCTGACGCTGCAGGCTGGGGGTCTTCTCCGCATCGGCGGCCGCCAGGGCCTCATGCAGGGCCAGGGGTTGATTGGCCGTGCGTACCAATTCGGGCATGAGGAACAGATCCACCAGCTGGCCAATGCCGCAACACCCCAGGGTGAGCAGCCACAGGGTGCCGCTCACCGGCCGTCGGGTGTAGAAGCGCTGAAGGCCGCAGACCCCCATCAGGCCCAGGGCCCAGAGCACATAGCCCACGGCAACGTGACGGCGTTCCGGAGGCAGCACCGGCGAAAGGGAAGGCATAGACCGTGTTGTCGTGGTCAGGGAGCTGCAGGAACCACAATGCCCGCCTGCCGAAGCCGGCTTGCCAGGGCCCAGACCCGGAGCACCAGCTGATGCCAGGGAGCCAGGGATTCCATGTCCAGGGCCATCGGGGTGGAGATGGCGGCTCGCAGGGCACGGGCGGCGGCCACGTCCTTGAGGGCCTGTTCCAGGGACTCAGCCAGAGCCTGGCGTTCGGCGGCTGGCATCACCGCCTCCGGGCAGTGCTGCAACAACACCTGACCGCGTTGCAGCCAGTCGCTGAAGTCATCCATCAGGGGACTGAGCAGCCCGTCAAGCAGGTCGCCTTCCGGAGAGCCAGTCGGCAGCGGCCCCGTGGCTGGCCCTGTCGCTGGCTCTGGAAGTGGCCTTGGCAATGGATCCGAAAGTGGATCCGAGGGATCAGGAAACGCGGACTGGCCCATCTCAGCAGGCTAGGCACGATCACCCCAGCCAGAGCGATCGGTGCTGTTCAGGGCTCGATGGGGCTGCGTAGGATCGCCCTTCGACCGACTCCTGTGCCGTGACCGTGACCCGCTCCGCCGATCCTGCACCGAGCGGCAGCGGCAGCACCACTGGCACGGAGCCAGCCGTTGAGGCAGCGGCGGCTCCGCTGGTCCTGCCGAAGACGAGCGAGAGCGAGCAGCTGCTGAAGATTCGCCACTCGATGAGCCATGTGCTGGCGATGGCGGTGCAGAAGCTCTTCCCCAAGGCGCAGGTGACCATCGGCCCCTGGACCGAGAGCGGCTTCTATTACGACTTCGACAATCCGGATCCGTTCACCGAAGCCGATCTCAAGGCGATCAAGAAGGAGATGATCCGGATCATCAATCGCAGGCTGCCGCTTGAGCGCATCGCCGTGAGCCGCGAGCAGGCTGAAGCGAAGATCAAGGCCCAGAACGAGCCCTACAAGCTGGAGATTCTGGCGGGCCTCAGCGAGCCCATCACCCTCTACACGCTGGGCGAGGAGTGGTGGGATCTCTGCGCCGGCCCCCATGTGACCAACACCAGCGAACTCAACCCCAAGGCCTTCGAGCTCGAAAGCGTTGCCGGCTCCTACTGGCGCGGGGATGAGACCAAGGCCCAGCTGCAGCGCATCTATGGCACCGCCTGGGAGACCCCCGAGCAGCTGGCGGAGTACAAGCACCGCAAGCAGGAGGCCCTGCGCCGCGATCACCGCCGCCTCGGCACCGACCTTGACCTGTTCGCGATCGAGGATGAAGCCGGAGCCGGCCTGGTGTTCTGGCATCCGCGTGGTGCCCGCATGCGCCTGCTGATCGAAGACTTCTGGCGCGAGGCCCACTTCGCCGACGGCTATGAGCTGCTGTACACCCCCCACGTGGCGGACATCAGCCTCTGGAAGACCTCCGGCCACCTCGACTTCTACAGCGAGAGCATGTTCGGGCCGATGCAGGTGGACGAGCGCCATTACCAGCTCAAGCCGATGAACTGTCCGTTCCACGTGCTCACCTACGCCAGCACATTGCGGAGTTACCGCGAGTTGCCGATCCGTTGGGCCGAGCTCGGCACCGTGTATCGCTACGAGCGGCCCGGCGTGATGCATGGCCTGATGCGGGTGCGGGGCTTCACCCAGGACGATGCCCATGTGTTCTGTCTGCCGGAGCAGATCGGTGATGAGATCCTGCGGGTGCTGAATCTGACCGAAACGATCCTGTCCGCCTTTGATTTCCGGAGCTACGAGATCAATCTCTCCACGCGGCCGGAGAAATCGATCGGCGATGATGCCGTCTGGAACCTGGCCACGCAGGGTCTGATCGAGGCGCTGGATCGCAAGGGCTGGGCCTACAAAGTGGATGAGGGCGGTGGTGCCTTTTACGGGCCCAAGATCGACCTCAAAATTGAGGACGCCATCGGCCGGATGTGGCAGTGCTCCACCATCCAGCTCGACTTCAATCTGCCCGAGCGTTTCAACCTCGAGTATGTGGCTGCCGATGGAAGCCGCCAGCGACCGATCATGATCCACCGCGCCATCTTCGGCTCGCTGGAACGCTTCTTTGGCATCATGACCGAGAACTACGCCGGCGATTTCCCCTTTTGGTTGGCCCCAGAGCAGATCCGTCTGCTGCCGGTCACCGATGAGGTGCGTCCCTATGCCGAGGCGCTGATGGCCCAGCTCAAGGCCGCCGGCGTTCGCGCCACGATCGACCACTCCGGCGATCGTCTGGGCAAGTTGATTCGCAATGGCGAGCAGATGAAGATCCCCGTGCTTGGGGTGATCGGTGCCAAGGAAGCCGAGGCCGGTGCGGTCAGCCTGCGCAGCCGCCGCGATGGAGATCTGGGCAGCGTGGCGGGGTCTGACCTGATCGCGGCCGCCACCCTGGCCAATCAGCAGCGAGGGGCCGCTCTGGTCCTGGCTGACCAACCGATCCAGGCCTGAGGCCGGCCTGATGACCACTCTGCTAGCAGGTGACATCGGCGGCACCAAGACACTCCTGGCTCTGTACCGCAGCGCAGCGGATGGACTGGAGTGTTTGCGGCAGCAGCGTTTCACCTCCGCCGCCTGGCCCGATCTGGCGCCGATGGTGCAGGCGTTCCTGGAGGGTGAGGAGCGGCCTGATGCCGCCTGTCTGGCCGTGGCTGGACCGGTGCAGGCTGGGCGGGCCCAGCTCACCAACCTCCCCTGGCAGTTGAGCAGTGAGGCGCTTGCTCGCGAGTGCACGATCCCCAGGCTCGAACTCGAGAACGATTTCGCGGTGCTGGTCTACGGCCTGCCCCATCTCGGCGCCGATCAGCAGGTGCAGCTTCATCCCGGAGTGCCTGAGCCTTCAGCCCCCCTGCTGATCGTGGGGGCTGGCACTGGACTGGGTGTGGCCTACGGGGTTCCTACCAGTGAGGGCCTGCAGGCCATGGCCAGCGAAGGGGGCCACGGCACCTTCGCACCGCGCTCCGAGTCCGAATGGCAGCTGAAGTGCTGGTTGCAGGCAGACCTCCAGCTGGAGCGGGTCTCGATCGAGCGGGTGGTGAGTGGCACCGGGCTTGGCCATGTGGCCCGCTGGCTGCTGGCGGAGCGGCCCGCCGCCCAGGGCCACCCCCTGGCCCCGGTGGCCGAGCGTTGGCAGGCGGCCTTGCAGGGAGACAGCACAGAAGCTCCTGAGGATCTGCCAGCCGCCACCGCCCGCGCCGCCGCCGGCGGCGATGCGCTTGCCCTGGAGGCCCTCGATCTGTGGCTGGGGGCCTATGGCAGCGTCTGTGGGGACCTGGCCCTCACCGGCCTCAGCCGAGGAGGCCTCTGGCTGGCCGGCGGCACTGCTGCCAAATTGCTCGATGAGCTGGGCTCCACAACGTTTCGGGAGGCTTTCCTCGGTAAGGGTCGCCTGCGTCCCCAGCTCGCCTCCCTGCCGATCACGGCTGTGGTCGATGAAGGCATCGGTCTGTTCAGCGCCGCCTGTCGCGCGCGCATGCTGCTGCACTGAATGCACCCGCTCCCGCCCCAGCGGGTGGGACACTGGCCGCTTAGGACCCGTGTGCGGAAGGCAGATACCGATGGTGCGTCCCCAGATCGGCCAGGGCGTGTTGGTGGATGTGCCCGCCACCACAGCCAACATCGGGCCCGGCTTTGACTGCCTGGGAGCGGCGCTCCCGCTGGATAACCGCTTCGAGCTGCGTTGCATCGAAGGCGGCAGTGATCGCTTCGATCTCATCATCGAGGGCAGCGAAGGCGCCCACCTGCGCGGTGGGCCCGACAACCTCGTGTACCGAGCCGCCCAGCGGGTCTGGCGGGAGGCCGGCGAGGAGCCGGTGGCCCTGGAGGCTCGCGTCCGCCTGGCGGTGCCGCCGGCCCGTGGCCTCGGCAGCAGTGCCACGGCAATCGTGGCGGGCCTGGTGGGCGCCAATGCCCTGGTGGGTGAACCTCTCAGTCAGGAGAAGCTGCTGGAGCTGGCCATCGACATCGAGGGCCATCCCGACAACGTGGTGCCGTCCCTTGTGGGTGGCCTCTGCCTCACCGCCAAGGCGGCGTCGCATCGCTGGCGGGTGGTGCGCTGTGAATGGTCGGATCAGGTCAGGGTCGTGGTGGCGATCCCGTCGATCCGGCTGACCACCAGCGAGGCGCGCCGGGCCATGCCCAAGAGCATCCCGATCCCCGATGCGGTGATGAATCTCGGTGCTCTGACGCTGCTGTTGCAGGGGCTGCGCACCGGCAACGGGGATCTGATCACCGATGGCATGCACGACCGTCTGCACGAGCCCTACCGCTGGGGGCTGATCCAGGGGGGACGGGCCGTGCGGGAGGCGGCGATCGCGGCTGGCGCCTGGGGCTGTGTGATCAGTGGAGCGGGTCCCACGTTGCTGGCCCTGGGCACAGACTCTGTGACCGAGGCGGTGGGCCAGGCCATGGTGACCGCCTGGGAGCGGGAGGGGGTGTCGGCCCGCTCCGAAGTTCTGGGCATCCGCCACCGCGGCAGTCAGTGGGAACCCCTGCCCCTGCGCTGAGCCGGCAGATCAACCCTGTGGGCTGAGTATTTCTGCTCAGGATGAGACCGTCGAGCTGATAGATTCGCCGCAACTTCCTTCACGTGCCACAGAACGTTGTGGTTCGGGGTTCAGGAGGCCAACAACAAGTCGCTTTCTGGTGATGGACGCCAACCTCTTCCTTCTGGTCGCGTCCTCCCCCTCTGTGTTCGATTCCGCCTCCTTTCCCTGGCTGAGCCTGATCGTGCTGCTGCCGGCGGCGGCAGCCCTGGTCATGCCCCTCCTGCCGGGAGATGGCAGCGATCCCCGTCTGCCGAGGGGCATCGCCCTCGGGGTGCTGTCGCTGGATTTCGCCCTGATGCTCTGGGTGTTCAGCCGCCACTTCGAAGGTGGCCTCAGCGGTCTTCAGCTGGTCGAGCGGGTGCCCTGGGTTCCTGCCCTCGGCCTGGAGTGGTCGCTGGCCGCCGATGGCCTCTCCGCTCCCCTGGTGGTGCTGAGCGGGCTGGTCACCTTGCTGGCGGTGGCGGCCAGCTGGTCGGTGAATCGCAAGACACGCCTCTATTTCGCGCTGATGCTGATCCAGGCTTCAGCCCAGGGACTGGTCTTCCTCTCCCAGGATTTCCTGCTGTTCTTCCTGGCCTGGGAGCTCGAGCTGGTTCCCGTCTATCTGTTGATCGCCATCTGGGGTGGCAACCAGCGCCAGTACGCCGCCACCAAGTTCATCCTGTACACCGCCACGGCGTCCCTGCTGATCCTGATCAGTGGTCTGGCCCTGGCGTTGTCCGGTGATGGATTCACCCTCAATCTGTCCGAGCTGGCCGCCCGCTCCCCCGGTGGAACCTTCGGATTGCTCTGTTATCTCGGTTTCCTGGTGGGCTTCGGCGTGAAGCTGCCGATCTTCCCGCTGCACACCTGGCTGCCGGATGCCCATGGCGAGGCGAATGCGCCGGTCTCGATGCTCCTGGCTGGTGTCCTGCTCAAGATGGGGGGCTATGCCCTGCTGCGCTTCAACGTCCAGATGCTGCCCGAAGCCCATCTGCAACTGGCTCCTGCGCTGATCGTGCTCGGGATCGTCAACATCATTTACGGCGCCCTCAATGCCTTCGCTCAGGACAACGTCAAGCGCCGCATCGCCTGCAGCTCGGTGAGCCACATGGGCTTCGTGCTGCTGGGCATCGGTGCCATTGATGCGCTCGGCATCAGCGGTGCCCAGCTGCAGATGATCAGCCATGGCCTGATCGCCGCGGCCATGTTCTTCGTCACCGGCGTGTTCTACGAGCGCACCAAGACCCTCTCGATCCCGAACATGGGCGGCCTGGCCAAGGCCCTGCCGATCACCTTCGCCTTCTTCCTGGCCAGTTGTCTTGCCTCCCTGGCCCTGCCGGGCATGAGCGGCTTCGTCAGTGAGATCACCGTCTTCCTCGGGGTGACCGCCAATGACGGATTCACCGTGGGATTCCGGGTGATCACGATCGTGCTGGCGGCCATTGGCCTGGTGCTGACGCCGGTGTATCTGCTTTCGCTCTGCCGGCGTGTGTTCTTCGGACCCAGAATCCCCGCCCTGGCCGTGGTGGGCGATATGAAGCCGCGCGAGCTCCTGATCGGCCTCAGCCTGCTGGTTCCGACCCTCGTGATCGGCTTCTGGCCTCGCGTGGCGATCGACTTCTACGAAGCCAGCACCAATGCCCTGGCCACCGAGCTGGTCGATCAGGCCCAGATCGCCCTGGGTCGGTTGACCGCCCTCGGCTGAACCACGGCCGCTCCGCCAACCCTGTGGAATGGGAGCCAGACTGCTCCCAGCCATGACGCCCAGCGCCGTTGCCATTGCCGATCCCAGCCTCCCGTTGCTGGTTGGTCAGGGACTGCCCCCGTTCGATGCAATCACTCCGGAGCAGGTGGATCAGGCCATTCCGGCGTTACTGGAAGAGCTCAACGCTGGCCTCTCGGCCCTGGAAGATCAACTCAGCTCCCGGCTGCATGACGACGTTCCCCTGACCTGGAACGAGGTGATGGATCCGCTCCAGCGGCTGGGGGAGCGGCTGCGCTGGAGCTGGGGTGTGGTGAGTCATCTCAACGGGGTCTGCAACACGCCGGAGCTGCGGCAGGCCCACCAGCAGCAGCAGGGTGGAGTGGTCGCCTTCGGCAACCGGGCTGGCCAGAGTTCAGTCGTCTATGCCGCCCTGCAGGCGTTGGACACGCAGCACCAAGGCGCCGCCGAGGGATCCGCTCTGCGCCTCGATGCCACCCAGCAGCGCATCCTCACCGCTGAACTGCGGGACATGCAGCTGCGCGGCGTGGGTCTGGAGGGCCCGGCCCAGGAGGCCTTCAACGCCGCCAGCCAGGAGCTGGCGGAACTGGCCACGAGCTTCAGCAACCATGTGCTCGACGCCACCAACCAGTGGAGCCTGGTGTTGAGCGATGAGGCCGATCTTGAGGGCTTGCCCGCCAGCCTGCGGGAGCTGCTGGCCCAGGCGGCCCGCGAGGCCGGCGACAACCGCGCCGATGGCAGCCCCGCCACGGCGGCCGAGGGCCCCTGGCGCCTGGGGCTCGATGCGCCGCGCGCCTTTCCCTTCCTCAAGTACAGCCGGCGCCGTGATCTGCGGGAGCGGGTCTACCGCGCCCAGGTGAGCCGCGCCTCCGGTGGCGAGCTCAACAATGCCCCGCTGATCGAGCGCATCCTCACCCTCAAGCGCGAGCAGGCGGAGCGGCTCGGGTTTGCCAACTGGGCCGAGGTGAGCCTGGCCGCCAAGATGGCCGACTCCGTCGAGGCGGTCGAGCGTCTGCTGGAGGAGCTGCGCGTTGCGGCCTACCCGGTGGCCGAGGCCGAGCTGAAGGAGCTGGCGGCCTGCGCCGGCCGCCACGACGCCCCGGAGGCCAGCGATCTGCAGCCCTGGGATGTGAGCTTCTGGGCGGAGGTGCTGCGCCGCGAGGCCTTTGATCTCGACAGTGAGGCCCTGAGGCCCTGGTTTCCCCTTGAGCAGGTGCTCCAGGGACTGTTTGACCTCTGCCAGCGCCTGTTTGCCATCCGCATCGAGGTGGCCGATGGTGAGGCGCCGCTCTGGCACCCGGACGTGCGCTTTTTCCGGGTGCGGGATGCCGCCAGTGGGGAGCCGCTGGCCTTCTTCTATCTGGATCCCTTCAGCCGCCCCGGCAGCAAGCGCGGTGGCGCCTGGATGGATGACTGCCTCGGCCGCAGCCGCAGTGAGGCGGGCCAGCCCGTGCTGCCCGTGGCCTATCTGATCTGTAACCAGAGCCCACCGGTCGGGGAGGTGCCCAGCCTGATGACCTTTGAGGAGGTGGAAACCCTCTTCCACGAATTTGGCCACGGCCTGCAGCACATGCTCACCACCGTGGAGCGGCCCCAGGCGGCCGGCATCAACAACGTCGAGTGGGACGCGGTGGAGCTCCCCAGCCAGTTCATGGAGAACTGGTGCTATGACCGCGCCACCTTGATGGGTATGGCCCGCCACTGGCAGAGCGGCGAGCCCCTGCCCGAGGCCGACTACCGCAAGCTCCTGGCGGCGCGCACGTTCATGGGCGGCAGCGCCACGCTGCGACAGGTGCACTTCGCCCTCACCGACCTGCGCCTGCACAGCAGCTGGACGCCCAGCTGTGGCCTCACCCCAGACCAGATGCGACGGGCCATCGCCAGGACCACCACAGTCCTGGCTCCGATCGACGACGACGCCTTTCTCTGCGCCTTCTCCCACATCTTCGCGGGGGGGTATGCGGCCGGCTACTACTCCTACAAGTGGGCCGAGGTGCTCAGCGCCGATGCCTTCAGTGCCTTTGAGGAGGTGGGCCTGGATCGGGATGAGGCGGTGGTGGCCACCGGTCGCCGCTTCCGCGACACCGTGCTCAGCCTGGGGGGCAGCCGCTCGCCGGCGGAGATCTTTGCGGCCTTCCGTGGCCGTGCCCCCAGCACCGATGCCCTGATTCGTCATTCGGGCCTGGTGACGGCCTGAGCTGCCTTACTCCTGCAGCAGCAAGGCTGTCAGAGGAGTCAGGGCGGCGGGATCGGTGAGCAGCTGCCGGTGCGTCCAGACCGGAAGCTCCTGGCGCGTTCCCACCGGCAGCACGGCTGTCCAGCCGGGTACCACCATCAGGTCCCAGCGGCAGAAAAGGCTGTGGCATTCCACAGCCTTGAGCGTCGAGATATCGTCGTTGAGTTGACGCAACAGCGGGCTGCCGGGCTTCATTTGTGCCAGGCCCGGCATCAGCGCCTGGGGCCAGGGCAGGGCCAGCAGGCTGCCCTGCTGGGGGCTGCCGAGGCTGAAGAAGCGGCGTGTGCGCCGATACCCACCCAGCCCTTGCAGCCAGAGGCGGGCAATCACACCGCCCATCGAAAAGCCGAGCAGATCGATGGGGAGATCGGCGCCATAGGTGGCCTCGATCCGTTCGCCAAGCCGTTCAGCGAGCACCGTCAGGGAGGTGTGCCCGCAGCGATGGGGGAGATGAGGCACGAGCCGCTCGCTTCGGCCACCGGCCAGGGCGGCCTCGAGGTGGCGAAACAGGCGCGGTGTGTCCCACAGCCCATGCACCAGCACCAGAGGCGGGCTCATCGCAGGTCCGTGGCCGGCCAGTTGCGCGTCAGCTCCACGGCCACGTGTCCTGTGAATCCCGGAACCGGTGCCTGGCACTTGCAGAGTTCCAGCCGCATCGGCACGGGCCCATAGATCTGTTCAAGCCGATCCAGCATGCGGCTGGCGTAGTGCTCGATCGTGAGGCAGCAGAGCTGGTTCGCCTGCTGCTGCAGGGCACGGATCGCCAGGCTGTAGTCGAGGGTGTCGTCAAGTTGATCACTCTGGCTGGCGGCGTTCAGACCGGCGTCGAGGCTGAACGACACCGTGAACCACTGGCCCAGTTGCCGCTCCTCATCCAGCACACCCACGTGGGCCCAGAGCCGTAGATCGCGCACATGGATGAGCATGCGGGGCTGTTCAGAGGGGCAGGGGATGATGCAGGAAGTGACGCATGCCACTGCTGTAGTCGGAGGCGATATGACCGTCGCCCCGCAGGCGGTAGCGGTAGGTCACCAGCCCCTCCAGCCCCACCGGGCCCCGGGGTGGCAGGGTCTGGGTGCTGATGCCCACTTCCGCTCCGAAGCCATAGCGGAAGCCATCGGCGAAGCGGGTGGAGCAGTTGAGATACACCCCGGCGCTGTCCACCGCCGCCAGAAACCGATCAGCCGCGACGGGATCGGTGGTGCAGATCGCATCGGTGTGGCGCGATCCGTAATGGCGGATGTGCTCCAGGGCAGCCTCCAGATCCGGCACCAGCTTCACACTCAGCACCAGATCGGAGTACTCGGTGCGCCAGTCGTCCTCCGTTGCCTCCAGTGTGATGCCGAATCGGCATGCGGCCGGATCACCCCGCAGCTCGACACCGGCGGC
The DNA here is from genome assembly GCF_034931685.1 of Synechococcus sp. CCY9202. Taxonomy (NCBI): domain Bacteria; kingdom Bacillati; phylum Cyanobacteriota; class Cyanophyceae; order Synechococcales; family Synechococcaceae; genus Synechococcus; species Synechococcus sp. CCY9202. Next base: position 116,174 of record NZ_JAYGID010000052.1, on the reverse strand, counting down.
GGCGAAGGTATCGATCGCCTGTGGCAGGAAGGTGGGGGCGATCGCTTCATGAACCAGCAGCGTTTCCATTGCGTTGCAGGCCGCCGGGTACTGGGTTTTGCTGTCCAGGGCCACCCTCAGCGCCTGGGCCGGATCGGCTGCGGCATCCACGTAGAGGTGACAGATGCCATCGGCATGCCCGAGCACGGGGATGCGGGTGTTGTCCTGGATGAAACGCACCAGGGCATTGGATCCGCGCGGGATGATCAGATCCACCAGCCCATCGAGCTTGAGCAGGGCCAGGCTTTCCTGACGGGTGGTGAGCAGGTCCAGCACGTCCGGAGACACGGCACTGTTGGCCAGGCCCTGCTGCAGGGCGTTGAGGATGGCCTGGCAGCTGCGGCTGGCTTCACGACCGCCCTTGAGGATGGCGCCGTTGCCAGAGCGGATCGCCAGCGCGGCAATCTGCATCACCGCATCGGGCCTGGCCTCGAAGATCACCCCCACCACGCCCAGGGGCACGCTCACACGCTCCAGCACCAGGCCCTGATCCAGCTCGGTGTGAAGTTGGCGTCGGCCGATGGGATCGCTCAGGTCCGCCACCTGCCGAACTCCGGCGATCGCGCCGGCGAGTTTGGCGGTATCCAGCTTGAGCCGTGCCACCAGGGCCGGGGCCAGTCCGTCGGTCGCGGCGGCCTCGAGATCCTCCTGGTTGGCCGCCACAATCCGGTCGGCCTCGGCTTCGAGGGCGTCGGCCATGGCGTGCAACGCCTGGCGGCGGGCGTCGTCGTTGAGCTGGCTCAGGGCGGTGGCGGCCCGGCGAACGGCGGCGGCGCGTCGCAGCAGTTCCGGGCTCGGATCGGGGATGGACGGGCTCATCCATTCATCATCCCAAGCCGTCAGCCGCCGCTCCGTCGACCTCCATCGTGTCGACTTCCGCTGCGCCGATCAGAGTTGTGCCGCTCTCCCCAGCGCTGAGGCGCTCAAGGGCCAGCAGGGCGGCCCCCAGCCGGCCGGCGCCATTGCCGAGCTCGCAGGGGCGGATGTCCAGGCCCTCGCGGCTCACCGGCAGCACCCGCCGCGTCACTTCCTCCCACACGGCTGGGAGGAAATGGTGGCAGGCGCCGCTGAGGCCGCCGCCGATCAGCACCCGCTCCGGCGTGAACAGGTACAGAAGTGAGGTGATCCCCACCCCCAGCAGCCGTCCATAGGCACTCCAGACCTCGATCGCGGCAGCATCTCCACCATCGGCCCTTTGGCAGAGCTCCTGGGGTGAGAGGGGGCTGAGCCGCTGCAGACCGCTGATGCTGCAGTGCTGTTCCAGGGAGCCGCGGTTGCCGCTGTTGCACTCCGGTCCATCCGGATCGAGACAGATCAGACCCGGTTCGGCAGCGGCGCCACGATGGCCGAGAAACAGGTTGCCCTGCAGGATCACCGCCCCTCCAACCCCCGTTCCCAGAGTGAGCAGCACCACGTCACGGCAGCCGCGTGCCGCGCCGAAGCGCAATTCACCCAGGGCTGCACAGTTGGCATCGTTGGCCAGAGTGATCCGACGCTCCAGCATCGGTTCCAGCCAGGTGGCCAGAGGGACGTCCTGCCAGCCGGGCAGGTTGATCGCGATGCGCGCCACACGACCCGCCTGGTCGCTGGGGCCCGGGTGGCCGATGCCCACCCATGGCGCCAGCCGCTGCGGGTCGATGGTCTCCACAGCTTCGGCGATCGCCATGGTCACGGCACCGGGCATGGCCGGCTGGGGCGTGGCCACCTCCGCTTCCGCCAGGCAGTGGCCGTCCTGGTCGAAGCGGCCGAGCTTGATCGCGGTTCCGCCGACGTCGATCCCGATCAGTTGGGCCATCGCCGCCATGGCAGGGCCGGCTGATCCTGCCGCGCCACCTTCAACAACTGAGTCAGAAACGGAAGAACAGCTGCATCTGAGTCTGCCAGGCCCCTTGGGTGTCGAACGACCCCTGCAGGTTGATGTTCTCGGAGGCCTTGTAGTTCAGGGTCACCTGTGGAGGGATGTCGGAGCGGTTCGGTGCCACCAGCACCGCGGCATTGAAGCGCTCGGTGATGTCGAGGCCGATTTCCGAGCCCAGCACCAGTTGCGGCGGCAGTTGGCGAGAGCGCAGTTCCTCGGCCTGGGACACCACCGGGCTCACGTAGGTGGGGTAAAGGGCGAAGCTGACCCGCTGCCCGAAGGCATCGCTGAGTGAACCGAGCAGAGGCGAGAGCAACGATTGCCCCAGGGCCGTGGCCAGGGCGGCACCGGCATTGCCGCCGCTCAGCCCCGCCAGGGAGTTGCCGCCGATCAGGGCCACCAACCGCTCCTCCGGCAGGGGTGGATCACTGGTGAGCCGAAGGTTCTCGGCAATGCGATCGGCCGGCCCGCTGACACTCACGGTGATCCGCACCAGCTTGAGCTGGTTGAAGGAGCTGAAGCCTCCCTGGGCCTCCAGTTCCGCCAGGCTCAGTCCTGAACCGGTGTTGGCGCCCAGGTTGCTGGAGAGATTTTCGGAGACCCGGGTGCGCAACGCGATGTCCAGGTAGGGCAGCAGTCCCAACGACGGCGTGAACACCGCCACGTTGGGGGCATCGGGGTCGAGGTTGAAGCTGGTGGTGAACAGGTTGAGCCGACCGCCCAGCAGCCGCACCACGCCGGCGGCCTGAAGGCTCGGATCCAGCGGTCCGTTCAGCCGCAGGGAGCCACCGGTGCTGAAGCTGGCCACGTTCGGCACGGTCACCTTGAGATCAGGACCGAGCCGCAGGGTCAGATCCCTGAATCGCAGGTAGGGAAAATTCGGGATCGCCTTGCGTAGGGCGTCGCTGGTGCTGCTGTCCACCTCCGGGCCCAGCAGCACCAGCGGCTGGTCAAAGGCCCAGTTGCGCTGCAGCAGTTCATTGACATCCGGGTTGGCTCCTGCGGCTGGCTTGCTGGCGTCGGATTCGCCTCCATCGCTTGATTGGTTTGCCCCCGCTCCATCACCGCCGGCAGCCACCTGGCCCGGCTGGACATTGACGCTTCCCTGTCGGATCGCCAGATTTCCGCCCAGCAGTGGAGCCCGCAGGCTGCCGCCAAAGGCCAGTTGACCGTCGCTGAAGGCGTCGATCCGCTGCAGCTTGAAAGGCACATGCTTCAGGGTGAGGGTGAGGCTGGGTTCAGGTGACACCGGCCTTACCAGACCGAGTTTTCCCTTGCCCTCGACCTGACCCTTCTCGCCCACCCGGGCCGTGAGTTCCTGCAGCAGGAGCTCCTGGAAGTCGAACAGCATCGTGGCCTCGAGGGCCGTCACCGTCTGGCCGATGAAGCGCAGTTCGCCCTCGCGCAGCCTCAGGAAGCCGTTGGCGATCGGATCGGCCAGGCTGCCCCGCACCAGCAGCTGCATGTCGGCACTACCTTTTTTCCAGTCGAGCGACGACCCGGCCAGGGTCGTGAGGAAGCGCAGGCCATCGCCGCGACTGGCCAGGCGCACCTCCAGACCCTGTGCCTGAGGATCCAGTGGGATGCGGCCGGTGAAATCGACGGCGCTCGTGGCTCCGGCAGCACGCAGGGCCAGGTCGGTGTCGAGGAAACCATCCTTGAGCAGAACGCTGCCCCGCTCCAGCTGAAGATCGGCTTCGCCCAGGTGCCCCTGATGCAGGGCCAGCTCGGCCTCAAGCTCCGGCTGGCCGTTGCCCAGCCGATACCGTCCTTTAGCCGAGAGCGATCCCTGCAGGCTTCCGGGGACGGGGGTGAGCAAGGCCAGCAGGCTGAGCGGCAGGCTGGCCAGATCAAAGCTGCCCTCGCCATGGCGGATGGGCCCCTGCAGACTCACCACAAACGGGTCCAGGGCCAGGGCCTGGTCCTCAGCGGTGCCCCGCAGCCAGAGATGGCCTTTGGCGCTCAGATCCACGTGGGTCTGGGCCAGGTTCGGTCCGCTGAGGGTGAGGTCCGTGTCGACCAGCGCCTGGGTGGCGGCAAGGCGCTCGCGCAGGTCTTCGGGGGCAGAGTTTGCAGCTTCAAGGTTCAGTCGCTCACGGGCGCGCTGCAGGGCGATGAGCTGGTCCTGCAGGCTGCCCCCCAGCTGATCGATCACCAGATCGCCGAGGTCGGCGGCATTGCCCTGGGGAGGACCTTCCTCACCACGCCAGAGAGGGAGGGCCTGGGCCAGCTGACGGAACAGATCGGTGGTGAGGCCCCGTCCCTCCAGCTGGGCCCGGTAGGCACCCTGCCATCGGCCGGTGAGGGTGGCGGCGATGGAGCCGCCTGCCAGGGGTTCCAGATCAGCCGTGAGCCGGTAGCGCCGGTCGGCATAGCGCAATCCGGCCTGCAGCTCCTGGGCCCGCACACCAAGGAAGACCGGTTGGGCGAGGGTCACCCAGCCGCCGAAGGCCAGTGGTTGCAACGCCAGGTTGCCGTCACCGCTGAGCTCGCCCTGCAATGGCTGGGGGTGCTTGCGGGGGCCCAAGGCCAGGGTCAGGCCCTGAAGAGGGAAGGCGCTGGCCTGCCAGCGGTAGGCGCTTGGACGGCCCGTCAGAGTGAGCGTTCCACCACCTCGCGTCAGTTCGAGGGCCACCGGCATCCAGGAACGGTCCAGGCCGGCCTTGAGGCTGCCGCCGCTGGCTGTGCTGGCCTGCATCTGCAGGGCACTGGCGCCTGCACCGGTGCCCTTGAGCTGGCCCTGCCAGGTCTCGCTCAGGCTGAGGGGACCGGCACCGGGGCCAGCCAGCTCGAGGTCGAGGTCGGGGCTGAGATCCTGCAGCGGGCCGTGGATCCGGCCGGAGGCGCTGAGCTCACCCCGCAGGCTTGTGCCGACGAGGGTATCCAGCCTCTGCAGGGGAAAGGCTGTGAGCTGCAGCTGAGCTTCCAGCGGCCCGGTGCGCAGACCGCCTTCATGGGAGGGCTGTAACGGCAGCTGACCGCTGGCCTGCAGGTAGGGACCCCTGAGGTCATCCAGCCGCAGCAACCCCTTACGCCACACCAGAGAAGCCCGTAGGTCTCCCGTGAGGGGATTGGTGAGCCGGGGCACCTGCACCGCCAACGCCGGTGCCGCCGCAGTCCCGCTCAGCTGGAGACTGCCCGCCAGCGTCTGCTCGGTCAGCCAGGAGGGGGCGCTGGGTGGCAGTGGCAGGTCGCTGGGATCCAGCCGCCAGGTTCCGTTCAACGCCAGCAGCGGCCCCACCCTGCCGGAGGCCGACAGCTGGGAGCGACCGCCCTTCACCTGCAGAGAGGAGACCGCCAGGCCCTGACGGCTCCAGCGGCCGGCCGCCGTTCCCTGCAAGGCCGGCAAGGCCGGCAAGGCCGCTGCGGTGCGGCTGCCCCGAGCCCGACGTGGTGGTTGGGCCTTGAAGCTGAGGCTGACCTGCTGGCGGGGCAGGTGGGCCCGACCGGCCAGGCTGCCGCTCCAGCCTCCCAATCCCCAGATGCTCCGCTCCAGCACCAGGCTGTCGCCTTCGCAGCGCAGGTCTGCGGTGGGGCTGCTGATATCGGTTGCGGCTCGTTTTCCCGTTCCGGTGGTGCTGCCGGGGCTCGCCCCAGGGGGTCGCCAGCGCAGCTGCTTGAGACTGACGGCTCCGCGGCAGCTGGGCCGTCCCTGGCTCAGGGCCAGGACCAGGCGGCCGTCCAGCTGCCCGGTGGTGTGGCCCTGCAGGGGCGTGAACCGCTGCAGGAGGTTCACCGGCAGGCGCTGGAGGTTGAGCTGTGCCTGCCAGCGCTGGCGATCCCAGCGCCCCCCCGCCTCGATCGCCACCAGCCCAGGACCTTCGGCCGGCTGCAGACGGCCGCTCAGGTCGATCCGACGCTCCTGGAGCATCAGGCCGACCCTGCCGCCGAGGCGCAGGTCGACACCGGCAGGGGCGATCCGCAGCTGTGCCGGATCAGCAAGGTTGATCCGCAGCTCCAGTGATGGTGGCTTCTGGTTGCGAGTCGTGCTACCCAGGACCCAGTACTGACCGCGTGCATTGCGGCGCAGATCGGCTTCGGCACCGCGCACCTGCAGATCCAGCACCGGAGTCCAGCGTTGCAGGCTCGCAAACGGGTCGAGAGCCACACCCAGGCCCGCCACCCTGGCCTCGGAGCGGTCCTGGGCACCTTGCCCCAGGCTCGAGGGTCCCACCTGCAGCCCCGAGAGGCCGATTCCCTGGTAAGGCCCGAGCTGCAGCGGATGGCCCAGCACCTGGCTCAGCTGTCGCTCCAGCCGTGGTTTCCAGTGGTCGAAGACGGTGCGGGCCAGGTGGTCAGCCCCAAACCAGGCCAGACCCGCGGCAGCGCCAAGGCCGAGCAGCCAGGGCAGCCGGCAGGAGAGGGGTGTCGTCGTCCGGTACCAGCTGGCCGCCGATGGTGATGAATCCGGCAAGCCCGCCATGCCCCTGGGTCTGCCCGTGTCTTCGACGGGCGCAATATAAAAGTCATCTGCCGCTTGACCAGCCCCCATGCCTGCCGATCCAATCCTGTTCACGGCGGGCCAATGGCTCGGCGCCGCCAGCGGCGGCCTGGCCCTTCTCACCGGGATCGGCTTCCTGGCCACCTGGGGGATTCGCTTCCGTCTGGTGGGGATCACCAGCTTCACCGCCCTGCTGTCGCTTTCCTGCCTGGCCTTTGCCGTGAGCTACAGCCCGCGGGTGTCGATCGAGGGGGCGGTGCCCGTACCCGTGGTGTTCGACAACGGCGGTGATCTGGTGATCGCTGCGGCGCCCGCCAATCTCGACCCGGCCGCTGTGGCCCCGACCCTGGAGCAGGTGGCCAGCAACCTGCGGGGCAGCGGCCGCAATTCCGCGGATGGGTTTGTGCGGGTCAGGCTGCGCCGACTCGAAACGGTGGCGCCCGGCCTGAGCCGTCCGGTGGTGCTGGGTGAGGCCACCCGCAGCCTGCGGGATGGTTCGGTCGTGCTGGCAGGCTGATCGCTTGCTGCCCCTGCCCCGCCACTGTCATCGCGAGCAGCGTCGGCTGGAGCAGGCCGGCATCGTGGCCTGGGAACAACTGGCCGGGCTGGACGATCGTGCCCTGCGGGATCTCGGCAGCGGCGGTGGCGCCAGCGAGAAGCAACTGATCAAGCTTCGTGCCCAGGCGCGACTGGTCTGCGAGGTGGGCCTTCACCCTTCAGAGGCGGCGCTGCTGCTCTACGCCGGCATTGCGGACCGTCGCGGCCTTGCCCAGGCCGATCCCCAGCGCCTGTGGGTGCAGATGGGCCGCCTGCAGCGCAGCCTCACCGGCATGGCGGTTCCGGCGTTGGAACTATCCACACTGCGGCAGTGGATCGCCGCCGCCCGGGAAGGCCTCGGTCGCTCCCGGAACTGACACCCGTACCGACCCGATGCCGGTTGCCGCTGACTGGAATGGATGCAGCCCCCGATGGGTGGCACCATGCCGAACCGCTCCAAACTCCTGAACTCCTCACGCCCCGCCTTGCATCGTTTGTTGACTGGCGCCGGGGCTCTCCTTTTCGGTTTTGCCACCTACCCCCTCGGTAGCGCTGGCTTGGCTGCTTCGCCCCTCCTCGAATCGGTGAAGCAGAACCCTGCCCTGGCGCAGAGCATCTGTGCTCAGTTGCGGCAGTTCAACAGCCAGGGCATGTCAGCCACCTCCCCGCAGGCGGTGAGTCGCATCGCGCAGCAGCGGGGTCTCACCCCCGTCGATGCCGAGGTGCTCACCACCTACGTGATCGGGCTTCACTGCCCTGAGGTTCGCTGACCTCCGCACCACTGGCAGTGGCCCAGGAGGACCTCCGCCTCCTGTGTCGCGACGGGGTGAGCCTGGCAGCCCGGCGTTGGCGGCCGCGGGGATCCGGTTTCTGGCCTGTTCTGTTGATGCGTCAGCCCTACGGCCGGGCGATCGCCTCAACGGTGACCTACGCCCATCCCGCCTGGTATGCCGCTCAGGGGTATCAGGTGGTAGTGGTCGATGTGCGCGGACGAGGGGAGTCCGGTGGCCACTTCAGAGGCTTCGCCCAGGAGGCTTCCGATGGTGCTGACTGTGTGCGCTGGGCTCGCCACCTGGACCACGCCAATGGACGGGTGGGGACGTACGGCTTCTCCTATCAGGGGCTCACCCAGGTGCTCTCGGACGGGAGCGTCCCGCAGGACTTCCCCGATGCCCTTGCACCGGCCCATTGCGGTCTTGATGAACGCTGCCACTGGGCCAGTGAGGGGGGGGCGCACTGGTGGGCCCTGGGGTTGGGCTGGGCCCTGCAGCTGGCGGCCCAGGGCTGTGCCCGTCGTTCTGACGGAGAGGGCTGGCTGGAGATCCGGCGCAGCCTCGAAACCGGCACATTTCTACAGGAGGGTGTGAACCTGCTTGAGCGCCACGACCCCTTGGGAATGGGTCTGACCTGGTTAGGCCGTGAACCTGCCATCTCGGCGGGCTGGACCTGCCATCAAGCGCCCCTGGAGCTGCTACGCCGACCGATGCTGCTGATCGGCGGTTGGTACGACCCCCATCTTCGCGGCGTGCTGGATCTGTGGCGGCGGTCCCAGGCGGCGGGGGGTGATCCGTGGCTGCGCATCGGTGCCTGGTCTCATCTGAACTGGCACGGCGGGCTCGATGCCCTGCAGCTGGCCTTCTTCGATCGGCACCTGAAGGCATCGGAGGTCTCGATGAGCCCCCCGGGACCCTTGCCCCCGCCGCTGCTGCTCGAGCGCCTGGGAGACGGTGCCTGGCGATCCCCAGATCCTGCCGCTCCCTCTGCCGACGCCTGGTGGCTCCGAAGTCAGGGGCTGGCGGCCGTCCGCGTCGACGAAGGCCAACTCATCCCCGGGGTCAGCACTGAGGGGCCTGCGGATGGTGCCGGTGCATGCACCCTGACCCTGGTGCACGATCCCTGGAGGCCACTGCCTGGCCGGGGCGGCCATCTGGGCCTGGATGCCGGTCCGGTCGACCGGGCTGATCTGGACGCCCGCAGCGATGTGGCCTGCTTCAGCACGCCCCCCCTGGCCGAGCCCCTGGAGCTGTTCGGCCAGCCCGAGCTCTGCATCGACGTGGCTGCTGATCAAGCCAGCTACGACCTCTGCGGTGCCCTCTCCGTGGTGGCTGCGGATGGCATGGGGGTGCGGCAATGGAGCACCGGGGTTCTCCGCTGCCGGAACAACCTCTCAGGCCTGCCCCAGCCCCGCATCCTCCTGTTTCAGCCGGTGCTGCTGGCGCTGCGGCCCGGCGAGCGCCTGCGCCTGTCCCTGGGGGCTTCCTCCTGGCCGCAGATCGGAGTGAACTCGGGAGACCCGGATGTTGCGCCCGGGCCGGTGACCCACCGCCATCGGGTGATCACTCTTCAGTTCAGGCTTCCGGGCGCCCGGTTGCGCCTGCGTTCCTTGGCATCAGAGGGGCTGGATTAGGGCAACGTGCTTCGACCATCCCGGTTTCGGCCAAACTGTCGCCACCGCGCACCCCCTGCCGTGCTTCACCGCCGTCCTGCTCTGCCCTTGTCATTGCTGCTGCTGGGTGGCGTGGTCACTCCGCTCTGTCTCGGTGCTCGACCGGTTGTTGCGGGCCTCGGCTCGCTGGAGGGGAACGGGGATGGAGCCCCCACCCTGGTGGCTGAAGTCGCAAGCCCCCAACGCAAGCAGACCAAGCAGAAGCTGCGCAAGGCCGCCGAGAGGATCCTGCTCGCCATCCAGCAAAGCGATGCCAGGGCTCTCTATGGCTATCTGGCTGAGCCCGTGCGACGCTTCACAACCCCTGCCGCTATGCAGGAGCGCCTCGCCTCGCTGGGTGGCGTGCGCAGCACCCGGATCGAATCCCTGGTGCTCGGCGCCGATGACGGCACGGTGGAGGCGGAACTGGTCACCCCCCGTGGCACCCGGCCCCTCACGCTCATTCTGGATGGGGAGGGCAAGATTCTCGGCTGGGAGCTCGATCGCAGCCAGATCCCCGTCGAGGACACCGCCGTGAAATTCATTGAGGATCTGGCCGCTGGGCGGGTGCTGACGGCCCGCAGCCTGATGTCCGCCGCCATGCAGGAGGAGATGCTGCCGGCCGCCTTGCAGGAGCGCTGGCAGGGTCTGCAGAAGCTCACCGGTCCGTTCCAGCGGGTGCGGGGCAGCGTTTTCGCCGGCCGGGATGAGGCGCAGCAGCTGGTGTTGGTCACCACCCAGTTCGGGCGGCTCACCGACAACCTCTTCGTGATTCTCAACCTGCAGGGCCAGGTGATCGGGGTCGATTTCCCCCTCGACGCCTTCTGATCCTCAACAGCGGGGCCCAGCCGCCGCTTGGCCCCGGCAAAGCGGCTTAAGCTCCGGCCCAGCACGTCAATGGATATGGCCCTGGTCTGCCTCGATTGGATGGTTGAAGACGGGCAACGGCTAGCGGAGTGCAGGCACGATCACCCCCTTGCGGTTCTTGGGCCCCAGCCCCTGCCGGATGGCGGCTGGGTGGTGCGGATCTGGATGCCTGAGGCCGATCAGGTCGAACTCCTGTGCAACGGCCGCAGCCTGGCGATGGCGACCCCGAACCATCCCTGGCTGTTTGAGGCCGAGGTCGAGGGGGATCCCGGCTGCACCTATCAGGTGCGGGTGCAACGGGGCGGCATCGAGCACGTTCAGCACGATCCCTGGGCGTTCCGCCAGGAATGGATGGGTGAGATGGACCGCCATCTCTTCGCGGAAGGCAACCACCACCACATCTGGCATCGCATGGGGGCCCACCCCGGCGAGCGGGATGGCGTCGCCGGCGTGCAGTTCTGCCTCTGGGCGCCCAACGCCCGCAGTGTGGCGATCCTGGGCGACTTCAACAGCTGGGACGGTCGCCATCATCCGATGCAATCGCGGCTGGGCGGCTGCTGGGAATTGTTTGTACCGGGTCTGCGCCGCGGCGAGCTCTACAAGTACGAGATCCGTACCCAGGCGGGCCACTGCTACCAGAAGGCCGATCCCTACGGCTTCCAGCACGAGGTGAGGCCCAACACCAGTTCACGGATCGCAGGGCTGGCCAGCTTCGCCTGGAGCGATGCCGACTGGATGGCTCGGCGGGATGCGGCCAACCCACTCGATCAGCCGATCTCGGTCTACGAGATGCATCTGGGCAGCTGGATGCACGCCAGCGCCGATCAGCCCTATGTGGAACCTGACGGCTCGGTGAGGGAGCCGGTGGCTGCGGCCGATCTCAAACCGGGTGCCCGGCTGCTCACCTACCCGGAGCTGGCCGATCGGGTGATCCCCTACGTGAAGGCCCGCGGCTTCACCCATATTGAACTGATGCCGATCTCCGAGCATCCCTTCGATGGCTCCTGGGGTTATCAGGTGACCGGCTGGTATGCGCCCACCAGCCGCTTCGGCAGCCCTGATGAGTTCCGCGCCTTCGTGGACCGCTGCCACGCCGAGGGCATCGGTGTGATTCTCGACTGGGTTCCCGGCCACTTTCCCAAGGACGGCCATGGCCTGGCCTTTTTTGATGGCGCGCACCTCTACGAGCACGCCGATCCGCGCATCGGCGAGCACAAGGAGTGGGGCACGCTGATCTTCAACTACAGCCGCAATGAGGTTCGCAACTTCCTGGTGGCGAATCTGGTGTACTGGTTTGATCAGTTCCACATCGATGGCATCCGTGTGGATGCGGTCGCCTCGATGCTCTATCGCGACTATCTGCGCCCGGATGGAGAGTGGCTGGCGAATGAGAATGGCGGACGTGAGAACCTCGAAGCTGTGCGCTTCCTGCAGCAGGCGAACTATGTCTTGTTCCAGCACTTCCCAGGTGCTCTGTCGATCGCGGAGGAATCCACCACCTGGCCGATGGTGACCCAGCCCACCAGCATCGGTGGCCTTGGCTTCAACCTGAAGTGGAACATGGGCTGGATGCACGACATGCTCGATTATTTCGAGCTCGATCCATGGTTCCGGCAGTTCCATCAGAACAACATCACGTTTTCAATCTGGTATACCTATACCGAGAATTTCATGCTCGCCCTCAGCCACGATGAAGTGGTGCATGGCAAGAGCAACCTGCTCCACAAGATGCCCGGCGATGACTGGCAGAAGTTTGCCAATGTTCGGGCCCTTCTGACCTACATGTGGACCCACCCGGGCAAGAAGACAATCTTCATGGGCATGGAGTTCGGCCAGCGGGCTGAATGGAATGTCTGGGGAGATCTGCAATGGGACCTGCTCCAGTACGAGTCGCACCTGGGCCTGCAGCGGTTGGTGGATGATCTCAATGCCTTTTACAAGGCGGAACCAGCACTCTGGCGCGATGATTTCAATGAGTACGGCTTCCAATGGATCGATTGCAACGACAACCGCCATTCGGTGATCAGCTTCATGCGCCGCGACAGCACCGGTGGTGGCTGGCTGCTGGTGGTGGCGAACTTCACGCCCCAGAGCCACTCCCACTACCGGGTGGGAGTCCCGATCGAGGGCTTCTACGCCGAAGTGTTCAACAGCGACAGTGCTCGCTACGGCGGCAGCAATCTTGGCAACCTCGGAGGAAAATTCACTGATCCCTGGAGTATCCACGGCTACGACCAGGCGCTGGATCTCTGCCTGCCGCCCTTGAGTGTGCTGATTCTTCGCCGCGATGAGGCCCGCAGTCAGATCTCTTCAGCCGCTGAAGCGACAGAGGAAGCCTGAGTCTCCACAGAAGAGATCTGCATACCCAGCTGTCTGGCTGCTTCCAGAATCCAGGGTCAGCCCTGGAATGAATTTGCCTGAGTGAATTTCGGGTCGGAGAGAGCAGAATCCACTGAGACGGCTCTTAGACTATCCCCAGATTCGCAGGCAAGACCTGTCCGTCAGGACGGGCTTCTGCAGGGGAGATTTTTCTCCGCAAGATCGAACGCTGACCCCCAGTGACTGAATCCTGGCGGCAGTCCTTGTCAATTGATTGCAGAAGTGTGAGCAGCAGTGCTTGATGGCTACATTCAGAGATTTCTGGAGTGCTGGAACCTGACTATTGACGGTTCAATCATCCAGGAGATTCCGCCTCAATTTCCCTGGCCTCTGACATAGCATTACCACGAAGAATCTTCCAGTAGAGTATAGCTAGCTCGGCTATTGATACACTTTATTTCAACCTCTCAGCTCTGGAGTGACCGTCAAGTCGGTCGTGGCGCCCCCTGGGCATGAGTCCTCCGCCGAGGCTCTCGGCTAGGTTTCCGATCGCGATTCCCCTGCCCTGACGACCCCCATGGCCGACACCCTCCCCCTGCTGCTGCGCGCCGCCCGAGGTGAGCAGGTGGAGCGTCCGCCGGTGTGGATGATGCGCCAGGCAGGCCGTTACATGAAGGTCTACCGCGATCTGCGCGATCGTCATCCCGGCTTCCGCGAGCGCTCCGAGAACCCGGATCTCTCCTACGAGATCTCGATGCAGCCGTTTCACGCCTTCCAGCCCGATGGCGTGATCCTGTTCTCCGACATCCTCACGCCCCTGCCTGGCATGGGGATCGACTTCGACATCATCGAGAGCAAGGGGCCGATCATCGAGCCCGCCATTCGCTCCCAGGCCCAGGTGGATGCCCTGCGTCCCCTGGATCCCGCCGAGGCCCTCCCCTTTGTTGGTGAGGTGCTGTCTCGCCTTCGCCAGGATGTGGGCAACGCGGCCACCGTTCTCGGTTTTGTCGGCGCGCCCTGGACCCTGGCGGCCTACGCAGTGGAGGGCAAGAGCTCCAAGACCTATTCCGTGATCAAGGCGATGGCCTTCCGGGAGCCGGCGCTGCTGCACCAGTTGCTGGGCCACCTGGCGGATTCGATCGCCGCTTACGTGCGCTACCAGATCGACTCGGGAGCCCAGGTGGTGCAGCTGTTCGACTCCTGGGCCGGTCAGCTCAGCCCGATCGATTACGACGTCTTCGCGGCTCCCTACCAGAAGAGGGTGATCGATCAGGTGAAAGCCACCCACCCCGACACTCCCTTGATTCTTTACATCTCCGGCAGTGCCGGTGTGTTGGAGCGGATGGGCCGCACCGGTGTCGACATCGTGTCGCTGGACTGGACCGTGGACATGGCCGATGGCTGTGCCCGGCTGCCCCAGCACCTCGGCGTTCAGGGCAATGTCGACCCCGGCCTGCTGTTCGGCACCCCGGAGGCGATCCGCGAGCGCATCCTCGACACCGTGCGCAAGGCCAAGGGCCGCAAACACATCCTCAACCTTGGCCATGGCATCCTGCCCGGCACTCCAGAGGAGAACGCCCGTGTGTTCTTCGAGACCGGCAAGGCCGTCCATGAGCTGCTCGGAGCGGCCGTTTGAGCACCACGGCCACTGAAGCCGGCCGTGCCATCGCCGATCCCGGCGTGCCGTCCAAGGCTCGGATCCTGATCACCGGTGCCAGCGGCTGCGTTGGTCAGTACATGACCGAAACCCTCTACCGCAACAGCGATGCGGATCTGTTGCTACTGCTGCGCGATCCTTCCAAGCTGAAGGTCGTGGATCCCAACGATCCCAGGATCACGCTGTTGGTGGGTGATCTTCGTGAACTGGATCCCCATGCCGACGCCATCGCCAGCGCCACCCGCGTCATCCACACCGCAACGGCCTGGGGGGATCCGGAGCGGGCCCGCCAGGTGAATGTGGTGGCGGTGAAGCGGTTGCTGGAACTGGTGAATCCCGCGCGGCTGGAACAGGTGATCTACTTCTCCACCGCCAGCATCCTCGATCGACAGCTGAAACTCCTGCCGGAAGCCATGGCCTATGGCACGGAATACATCCAGACCAAGGCCCAGTGCCTCGAACAGCTGGAGGGCCATCCCCTGGCTGAGCGGATCGTGGCCGTCTTCCCCACGCTGGTGTTCGGGGGGAGGGTCACGTCCGGCGACCCCCATCCCACCAGCTATCTCACGGCGGGCCTCAAGGAGGCGATCGGCTGGTTATGGCTGGCCCGCTGGCTGCGAACCGATGCCAGCTTCCATTTCATCCATGCGGCCGACATCGCCACGGTCTGCGCCCATCTGGCCACCCACCCCCACGAGCCCAATCCCGAGCCTGGCCAAGGTGTGGTGAGACGCCTGGTGCTGGGTCAGGCACCGATCCAGATCAACGACACCGTGAGGATCCTCTGCCGCTGGCGGCGCTGCTGGTGGCCCTCGATCGGGGTGGATCTGCAGGGCTGGCTGATCGAGGCCTTGATCCGCCTGCTGCGAATCGAGGTGAATGCCTGGGATCGCTTCTCGATCCGACAGCGCCACTTCGTGCATGAGCCGGTGAGTCCGCCGGAGCGCTTCGGCAGGGTGAGCCTCGCCCCCACCCTGGAGGCGGTGCTGGAGACCGCGGCCGTTCCCCACCGCGGCCGGATGGACTGAAGCAGGCTGCAAGCACAAGAAAATGTTGCAGATCTGCCTTGCAGCCGCAACATTGCCGACCTCTGCCCCTTAGTTTTGTCTGGTTGCACCTGCTTTGATGCGCCGTCTTTTTTCACTGCTCGCTCTGTGCCTGGCGCTGGTGCTGGGGGCAGCACCTAGCTTCGCCGCTGACGTGGCCCACGGTGGCCAGATTTTCTCCGCCAACTGTGCTGCCTGCCACATGGGTGGTGGCAATGTGGTCAATGCTGAGCGCACCCTGAAGCAGGATGCCCTGGAGGCCTATCTGGCCAACTACAGCAGCGATCATGAGGCTGCCATCGCCGCTCAGGTGACGAATGGCAAGAACGCCATGCCTGCCTTCCTCGGTAAACTGTCCGAAGCCGATATCGCTGATGTGGCCGCCTACGTTGAAGACATGTCGTCCAAAGGCTGGGCCTGATCTGCATCTGGCTTCTCGCCATTCAAAAGCTTCATTCGGGTGTGATCAGGCAATCATTTGCCTCGATCACACCTTTTTTGCTTGCCGACCAATTTGCCCCTCGATCCTCGATCCCTGATGGCCTATTGCCATTTATGTCAATGGCTGGCGCCCGTTCGACTGGCCCGCCATCCTGACCTCAAGCCAGGGAATCCAGGCGATGTCACGAGAGCAACTCATCCGGCTGGTTGCCGATGCCGAACGCGATCCCGCCCTTCGAGAGGAGCTGCGGGGTTGTTTTGCCGCGGGCCAGAGCTGGACTTCAGTGGTGGGCAAGGCGCGTTTGCGCGGATACGAGATCCAGGTCACGGATCTGCAGGATGCGCGTTCGGCTGATCATGCCGCCAGCTTCCTGGAAGCCAGCAGGGTCTCCGCGATCGGATCCCTGTGGGGTTCCTCACCGGTGTTGCCCAGTCAGGCCGCTCAGCTGGCGGCGCGACGGCAGGCGAGCACCGCCAGATAAAGATCTTCGGGTACCTCGCGAATGTCGTATTCGCTGGGAAGCACGCCATGCACGTGTTGATGAACGGCCATCCAGCAGTTCCTCTCTGGATCGGCTGCCGTGGCATCAAAAGCCCGCGAGGCCTCGACCAGATCCTGCACCAGTTGCGCGTCGGGGACAGGGGGAGTGGGTTCTGCCAGGTCCTGCTTGGGTGGCGGGGTTGAAGACATGGTGGTTACGGAGACGTTGGGTTCAGAATCGATGAGTTCAGAGACGCTAGTTGCCGATGGCTGCGTTGCATACACGCTGGTTGTCGCCAGAGTGGCTTCTGACAGCGTCGGCTCGGCCACAAATGGCTCGGACCTGGAAGAGCAACCCCCACAGGATCCCCAATCCGGCCCATCATGCCCAGAGTGGCCCTTGATGTGGATGATGGGACTTCGCTCAGGACTGGTGGGCTCGCTGGTTGCGGCGGCGCTGCTGCCCCTGCTGCGGCCGGCACTCGCCCTGGCCCAGAATCAGCCCTACGCCGTCCAGGGCCTGCCTGCCTACCCGCCCTGCCCCCTGGTGGTTCCCAAGAGCCAGTCCCTGTTTCAACCCCTGCGACTCAGGCCCAGTCAGGTTGCCTCTAAGAACGCCCGCGGCTGCCTCTCGCAGGCCGATGCCATTTACGGCTCCAATGGCTGCCCGACCCGTCTGTGCCCGCGTGACAGCGGCGCCTTCCAGCTGACCCCTCCAGGATCAGGAAACCCCATAGCGCCAGCTGCCCGTTGAGGTTTCCGACCGGCAGGCCGCTTCTCAGCTGCCGCTGCCGTAGGCCACATGGCAGACGGTATTGAGCAGCTGCGCCTGGTCGACGGTGTCAGGAATCTGGCCGTTCAACAGACCGGCCTGACAGTTGGCCGCTCCCAACAAGGTGGCGCCATCGTCCATGGAGTAGGTGAAGCTCACTCCGTAGGTGCCCACCGGATCCACGGAGCCGTAGTTGAGCTGGATGCTGGTCTGGGGCACCACGATCACCGGCGATTGTTCTTGGGAGGCCGTATTCACCAGGCTGGTGATGGCAGCTCCTGTTGCCAGCCCGGCGACCCCCCAGGCGGCTGCATTGGCTCCCCACCAGCCCCAGGTGGAGGGTTGCCAGCCATACCAGCCGTGGTTCCAGGGTCGGTTGTTCCAGTAACCGCCATTGGCCCAGTTGGAATGCCAGCCGTTATAAGGGCGGTTATAGAAATTGTTCTCGACGTTCAGATTTCGGTTCACGTCGATGCTGTCCCAGCCCGGGCGTGCACCAGGGCCGTACATCGGGTGGTAGCCCCGGTAGCCACCGCGCCAGGCGTCGCCATCTCCACGCCAGGCCTCTCCCCCACCGCTGAAGTGATAACCACCCCCACCTCCGCCCCAGCCCCCATGGCCACCGCCGCCGCCACCTCGGGCCTGGGCACTGATCGCTGAGAGGTTGAGAACAGCCACCAGGGCCAGGACACCAGCCCTGCGGGTTCCGGCAAAACAGCGGCGTGGCAGGCAAGCCATGGCGGGAGCAAAGCGACGGGGGAACGGAGTGCGCACACTCTTGATCCATAGCTAGCCAAGGATGTGCGGATTCGATGGTCTGCCCCGCCGGTGCCACGCGGCAACGGCTCCCTCGCGGATCGGTTCTTTCGCCATTTGGCTACGGCCTGCCCAACCTGAAGGGGGAGCACCGACCGATCCGGTTCGGTGCTCCTCTCCCTGGGCTCTGTGGTCTGCCCATACGGTTTTCTCAAGCACCCGATCAGGAAGGTTTCGCCATGCATCCCACCGCTGAGCTGTTCACCGAGAAGGCCTGGGGCGCCGTCGTGGCGGCCCAGCAGCTGGCCCAGCAGAAGCGCCAGCAGCAGATGGAAACCGAGCATCTGTTCGCGGCCCTGCTGAGCCAGCAGGGACTGGCCGGCCGGATCCTTGAGAAGGCCGGCGTGGATGTGGGAACCCTCAGCCAGAAGGTGGAGGCTTTTCTGGCCTCTCAGCCCAGCCTTGGGGCTGCCCCCGAGAGTGTGTACCTGGGCAAGGCCCTGAATGTCTGCTTTGACCGTGCCGATCAGGCCAAGGCCGAATTCGGCGATCATTACATCTCGATCGAACATCTTCTGCTCGGCCTGGTGGCGGATGATCGCTGCGGCCGGCAGCTGCTCAGCCAGTGCGGCGTCAACGCCAAGACGCTGAAGACCAGTATTGAAGCCGTGCGCGGCAGCCAGACAGTGACAGACCAGAATCCCGAAGGCACGTACGAGTCTCTGGAGAAGTACGGCCGCGATCTCACGGCCGCAGCCCGCGAGGGCAAGCTCGATCCAGTGATCGGCCGCGACGAGGAAATCCGCCGCACGATCCAGATCCTGTCGCGGCGTACCAAGAACAATCCCGTGCTGATCGGTGAACCCGGCGTCGGCAAGACCGCCATCGTCGAGGGTCTGGCCCAGCGCATCGTCAACGGTGACGTGCCCCAGGCCCTGCAGAACCGCCAGCTCGTCTCCCTCGACATGGGTGCCCTGATTGCCGGCGCCAAGTACCGCGGCGAGTTCGAGGAGCGGCTCAAGGCCGTGCTCAAGGAGGTGACCGCCTCCGAGGGCCAGATCGTGCTGTTCATCGACGAGATCCACACCGTGGTGGGAGCCGGGGCCACCGGCGGCGCCATGGATGCCAGCAATCTGCTCAAGCCGATGCTGGCCCGGGGCGAACTGCGCTGCATCGGTGCCACCACGCTGGATGAACACCGCCAGCACATTGAGAAAGACCCAGCCCTGGAGCGCCGCTTCCAGCAGGTGTTCGTGGATCAGCCCACGGTGGAGGACACGATCTCGATCCTGCGGGGCCTGAAGGAACGCTACGAAGTGCACCATGGCGTTCGCATCGCCGACAACGCCTTGGTGGCCGCCGCCGTGCTGTCGAGTCGTTACATCGCCGATCGTTTCCTGCCGGACAAGGCCATCGACCTGGTGGATGAATCCGCTGCTCGCCTCAAGATGGAGATCACCTCCAAGCCTGAGGAGATCGATGAACTCGATCGCCGCATCCTGCAGCTGGAGATGGAGAAGCTCTCGCTCGGCCGTGAATCCGATCCGGCCAGCAAGGATCGGCTGGAGCGGCTTGAAAAGGAGCTGGCGGATCTGAGTGAACAGCAGAGCGCCCTCAATGCTCAGTGGCAGGCGGAGAAGGGCTCGATCGATGAACTCGGTGCCATCAAGGAGGAGATCGAGCAGGTGCAGCTGCAGGTTGAGCAGGCCAAGCGCAACTACGACCTCAACAAGGCCGCCGAACTCGAATACGGCACCCTGGCCGAACTCAACAAGAAGCTGGCCGCCAAGGAGGCCGTGCTCAACGCCGGTGATGGGGAGAAAACGCTGCTGCGGGAGGAGGTCACCGAAGACGACATCGCTGAGGTGATCGCCAAGTGGACCGGCATTCCGGTGGCCAAGCTGGTGCAGAGCGAGATGGAGAAGCTGCTCAACCTTGAGCAGGATCTGCACACCCGTGTGATTGGCCAGCAGCAGGCCGTCACGGCCGTGGCCGATGCGATTCAGCGTTCCAGGGCCGGCCTGAGTGATCCGAACCGGCCGATCGCCAGCTTCCTGTTCCTCGGTCCTACCGGCGTCGGCAAAACGGAGCTGTCCAAGGCGCTCGCTTCGCAGCTCTTCGATTCGGAAGAGGCGATGGTGCGCATCGACATGAGCGAGTACATGGAGAAGCATGCCGTCAGCCGCCTGATCGGAGCTCCTCCGGGCTACGTGGGCTACGAAGAGGGTGGTCAGCTCACCGAAGCGGTGCGGCGCCGCCCCTATGCCGTGATCCTGTTTGACGAGGTGGAGAAGGCCCACCCGGATGTGTTCAATGTGCTGCTGCAGGTGCTCGACGACGGCCGCGTCACCGATGGTCAGGGACGCACGGTGGACTTCACCAACACCGTGTTGATTCTCACCAGCAACATCGGCAGCGCCTCGATTCTGGATCTGGCCGGCGATCCCGCCCGCCATGGAGAGATGGAGAAGCGGGTGAATGAGGCCCTGCGCAGCCACTTCCGCCCCGAGTTCCTCAACCGCCTCGATGAATCGATCATCTTCCACAGCCTCAAGGCCGAGGAGTTGCGCCAGATCGTCGATCTGCAGGTGCAGCGGTTGGCCAGGCGCCTTGAGGAGCGCAAGCTCTCGCTGCAGCTCTCCACCGAAGCCCTCGACTGGCTGGCGGCCGTGGGCTACGACCCCGTCTACGGCGCCAGGCCGCTGAAGCGGGCCATCCAGCGGGAACTGGAAACCCCGATCGCCAAGGCGATCCTGGCCGGAAGCTTTCCGGCCGGCTCCACCATCGCCGTGGAGGTGGAGGCCGAGCGGCTGAAGATCAGCCTGGCTGAAGCGGCCCGCCTGCCGGTGCTGGTGTGAGGGTGGTGTGAAGGCTGGGCCGCCCCAGTCACCGATCAGCCTCAGTCACCGATCAGGTGAAGGCTCAGCTGGCGGCGGTGGGGCACGGCCCGGTGCTCCCAGAGATAGACCGCCTGCCAGGTTCCCAGCACGAGGCGCTTCTCCTCAAACGCAAGGCTGAGGCTGGTCGCTGTGAGGCTGGTGCGGATGTGGGCCGGCATGTCGTCGGGGCCCTCATCGTCGTGGCGGTAGCGGTAGCGGCCACCTTCGCCACTGATCGGCCGCACCCCTTCCTGGGGCACCAGCGCCCTCAGGTAGGCGGCCAGGTCATCGAGGACCCTTGGGTCGGCGTTCTCATTGATGGTGAGGCTGCAACTGGTGTGCAGTGCCACCAGGGTGGCGAGACCGCTGTGCAGGCCGCTGCTGGCGATCCGCAGCTGCAGCTCGGCGGTGAGATCGGTGAAGCCGTCGCCGCAGGTGGTGACGCTGAGGCGGTGCAGGCTCTGGCGGAGCACGGTTCGAATCGGGCGGTTGCGCTGCATAGCATCGGATCAGAAGCAGACGCTCCATTCCTCGATGCGCAATCCGTTTGCATGGATGCTTGGCCTTTCGGCCCTGGCGCTCCTGGCCCTGCCGGCCCAGGCGCAGCGGGTGGTGCCCAAGATCGGCTCGATCTGCCCGATGGGCTACGTCGACACCCTCAATGGCAAGTGCAGCACCCTGGGCCTGATGAACTACACCGTGCGGCCCACCAACGGTGAAGCCTGTCCGGAAGGATGGATGAACGTGGGCGGGAGCTACTGCCGCAAGAAGTGAACCAGGTCCTTCTTCTGCAAGAAATGAGCCAGACCCCCCTCCAGACCGTCGCCAGCCCTTCCGGCGGTCCATTCCCCGCCCCCGGTGCCGCTGCTGCAGACCTCACGATCCTCTACGACGGAGGCTGTCCGCTCTGCCTGCGGGAGGTGCGCTTCCTGCGCAGGCGTGACGGTGAGCATGGACGGCTCGCCTTCGTCGATGTCGCTGCGGTCGATTACGACCCCTCCAGCCATGGCGAGATCAGCTATCGCGATGCGATGGAGCGCATCCATGGCCTGACCGGCAGTGGCGAGGTGGTGCGTGATGTGGAGGTCTTCCGACGGGCCTATGCGCTGGTGGGGCTGGGCTGGCTCTATGCCCCCAGCCGCTGGCCGTTGTTGCGTGGCATCGCCGATGGCCTCTATCGCCTGTGGGCCCTCTGGCGGCTGCGGCTCACCGGCCGGCCGTCCCTTGATCAGCTCTGTTGTGAACGCGAGGGGCGCTGCTCCCTCTGACGTGGCGTGTCCGCCTGGAGGCGCGCACGCTGCATTCCTTTGCCAAGTCAGGTGGTCAGCCGCAGCCGTTGCAACAGTGCAGCAACAGGCCATCCTCAGGAGCTGGATCCATCGACGCGGGGACCCGACTGCTGAGCGCACTCGGAGGGCTCGGCCTGTTCATGCTCGGCATGTCGGTGCTGACCGAGAACCTGCGGAACCTGGCTGGAGCCCAGCTGCGAACCGCCCTGCTGCGCTTCACCCGCACTCCCCTGAGCGGGGCGGTGACCGGTGCCGTTGCCACGGCGCTGCTGCAGTCGTCCAGCGCCACCACGGTCACCACCGTGGGATTTGTCGGGGCAGGGCTGATCCGCTTCCCCGATTCGCTCGGCATCATTTTCGGGGCGAACCTGGGCAGCACCGCTCTCGGCTGGTTGGTGGCTTTGCTGGGGATCCGCTGGTCTCTGGGTCGCGCCCTGCTTCCGCTGATTCTGGTGGGCGCGCTGCTGCGCATCTTCGGCCGGGGGCGCTGGGCAGTGATCGGCTTCGCCCTGGCGGGCTTTGGCCTTCTCTTCCTGGGGCTCGACGGCATCAAGGCCGCCATGGCTGGCCAGGGATTGCTGCTCGATCCGACGCGATTCGATGGCAGCCACTGGCTCGGCCGCCTGCAGCTGGTGGCCCTGGGTCTGGTCACCACTGTGATCACCCAGAGCTCCGCCGCCGGAGTGGCCAGCACCCTGATGGCCCTCGCCGCGGGGGGACTCGATCTGGGCCAGGCCGGAGCCCTGGTGGTGGGCATGGACGTGGGCTCCTCGGTCAGTGCGGTCGTGGCGGCCCTGGGCAGCAGCATCAGCGCCCGTCGCACCGGCATGGCTCACCTCTGCTTCAACCTGCTCAGTGCTCTGGTGGGGCTGATTCTGCTCAACCCCGTGGTCTGGTTCTGGCAGGAGATCTGGCCGCAGCGCCTGGCCGCCGAGCCGGAATTTGCCCTGACCAGTTTTCACAGCGGCTTCAATCTGCTGGGGGTGGCTCTCGCCCTGCCCTTCACGGGCGCCTTCGCGCACCTGATCCGCGCCCTGGTGCCATCGGGTCCCCGTTCCTGGGCCGATGCCCTGGACCAGGCTCCCCCCGACGATGCCCACCTGGCCATTGATCAGGCACGCCGCGCGGTCGAACAGGAGCTGCGCGAGCTGCTGGAGCTGCTGCGCCGGTCTCTGGGGGGAGCCGGTCCGCCGGCAGCTGCCCAGCCGCCACCGCGGCTGCCACACCAGCTCGCCAACCTCCAGGCTGATCTTGACCGCACCGAGACCTACCTCGATCAGATCCATCTCGATCATCTGGAACGCCACAGCGGTCAGCGCCTGATCCACCTGCTGCATGGGCTCGACCACCTGCAGCGGTTGCATGAGCGCTGCGAGGAGGAACCCGATCGCCTCGCCACCCTGATCGGCTCCAGCCAGCTGGCTGAAGAACGGCAGCAGTTTGCCGCTCTGCTCGACGCTGTGGTTCTCAGGGCCGTGCAGCACGACTGGGCTGGGATCTCCAGCGCCAGTGGAGCCCTGGTGCGCACTCTGGCAAGCCAGGAGCACCACTGCCGCCACCAGGTGATGCAGGAGGTGGCCCTGGGTCATCTCGATGTGGAGGAGGGCACGCGAGAGCTCGAGGCGATGCGTTGGCTGGAACGGGTCTGCCTCCACATCGAGCGGATTGGTCACCATCTCGACCATGCTGGGCCTGTTCCCCAGGACACCGGTCGAGCCATGACATGAATGGTTTCTCCTCCCTGATCAGGCAAGGCTGATCAACCCAGGGATGCTGCGGCGTCCTCAGAGAACGCGGCCACCCTGTGGAAACATCCTTCAGTTTCGCGATCGCCATCCCCTACGTCAGCCGCGAAGGGCGCGGCCAGCCTGGCAGGGGTGGATGTGCCGGTGCTCACCGGTGGCATCGGCAAGCACGACCGCCGCCCCAGGCAGGAGCTGGAGGAAGCCCTCGATTGGCTCAGCCCCCTGGAGATTCTGGTGGTGCCTGCCGATCAGGAAGGCCTCATGGCACGCAGCGGCCGCCATGCCGCCGCCGCCTGACATCCTTTGCTCCAGCCGGGGGTGGCAGCTCTAACGGGGGCGGCAGGGGCCATCCCGATCGGAGCGGAACACCACCTTCAGGCCAGGGGAACGGGTCTCCACTTCGCTCAGCAGACCTTCAAGGGCCAGCCGGGTGTTGCGGGACCCTCCTGCCATCGGCTCGCCACTCATCAACACGATTTCGAGTTCGTATCCATCGGAGCGGGGTTGCACGTCGCCGAAGAGCTGAACCTTCAGGCCCACGGGCGCCTGCACGAAGCTTCCGCCCAGGTGCGTGGCACTGCGCTCGTCCACAGTGGCCTCAAGGGCCTGAAGCACCGGCTCAAGCTGGGGGATCAACTCCCCGGCCGCACAGGCGACGACGGGCTTCAGCACCACCATCAAGCGGGCCATGGTTCGGGGCGAGGGCATCCCAATCTTGCCGGAGCGCCTTGCCCGCGGCAGGCCCAGGGAAAGACGACAAGCTGAGGCATCAATACCTATGGACGGAACTGGTGCTCAGAGCAAGACTGAAGCCATCAAGATTCGGAGGCCCAGAGATGGATGAAACTCCACCGCGTCATCAGTTCAGAGTCAACTGACATCCTGCGTCCTGCTCCAACAGTCTCAACTAAAGATCAACATCTGCACGATGGTCTGAACTGCTCTCCGAAGCGATTTTTCTCTGGCTGACCCAGGAACGATCGTCTGGATTTTTGCAATTCGCTATCGCCCTTCGCATCGCGACAGGTGCCCTTGGGCTCAGCAGATGTTCGCCTGAACCATCGGCCCCAGGATCGCAAGCCAGTTGCTCTACGTCTTCTCTGCTTCTTGCATACCGCCTTCCTTCGTGATTCTGTTTGTTGTCAACGTTTCACCTTCCACATCACAGTCTTGGAGGTATTGAATTCAGAGTTAGAGTCAATACAATTTGCCCCGAAACTACGACACCCTTGATCATCCTTCTTGATCTCCTTGCGGGATGATTCGATTGCCGTGATCGGACTTTTGCCAGGCCGACGGCCTGATCCATTGACAATCCAGGCAAGCAGCAGAGATTCGGCTCACGATCGGCGCCGAACCTTTAAGGCTGCTCAATGAGGTCCGGCGCTTCTAGTGCCGGACCTTCTGCGTGGCAAGGTTGCAATCAGACTTCGCATCAATCAATGCCAGTGCGGAACCATGACGTGAATGAGTTGATGAAACCTTGGTAGAAGAAGTCACCATCAGGGTTTCCGCCGTCGCAATCCCAAGATCTGTGACTGGCTGAATTGGTTGGCAAAGCCATGCAACAGCTGGATGGGGTTCCCCCCGGAGTGACCTTGCAATGTTTCCAACCTTTCCAAGGGTCGTTGCAGGCGCTCGTCGGTCGGATGCAGATCTTTATGAGTCAACAGCTGAACCATGCCGCTTCATTACTGAACTCTTTCCGGGGAATGGCGCGCCATGGGGTCCCTGTAGCCAAGGAGCCCTAAGGTGCTGAAATCTCAGAGAAGACGACCTCCCGGGGGACGGACTGCTTCATGAGGAACCATCAGGCCCCTGAGAAAGGTTTGACTGAAATCAACCCTTCGGGAAAAGCGACAGCCGGCATAGGTGCCGCCAGCTTCCCTGTCCACCCACATCACCATAACTGCGGTGGGGATCACACTGTTGGTGCTGGGATGGGAAATCAACAGTGATCCCTTCTGACTGGCATTCACTCTTTCGCCAGGAGGAAATAGCAGGCAGCATCCCGACCAGCTGATATCCCAGAGTCTGCCGTGGTGTTGTAGGTCATTCACGGTGAAGATGGCACCGATCCAGATCGTGATGGCCGGCAGAAGAAATCTCTCTTCCCGCCTTGGCTGCTCGACCATAGATGTGGCTGTGATCCGACGGTATTCAGCCAGAGCTTCCCACATTTCAGCAGGCAGCGCCCCCCAGCGGTTCTGGGAGTCTGCGATGCCTGCTGCAAACGGCTCCGGCAAAACATCAGCCCCCTGCCAGGCGCTCGCTCTACGGGCGTCGTCGCTGTTCGCCGTACTACACACCGTCCGGGGGCGGTGGGCCAGGGCTGGACCAGAGCGCAGGAGTCCTCCCTCAGGAAAATCCGTTGCTGAAACTCAGCGGTAATTCCCCTACGGTTTTCACGAGTCAAGCTTCCACCATGCAGACGATCGACTGGTTGTGGCTGATACATCCCGTGCTGGCTGTGGTGGTGGTCTATCCACTGCTCGGCATCGTGCTCCGTCTGGCTCAGCAGACCCGCCAGCGGCGCCTCAAGCAGGCCAAGACCCCTCCCACCAGTGGCCGAGACCATGCCGATCTGGGCCGTTGGCTGGCCACAACGGTGGTGGCAATCGAGCTGGTGGCTCTCAGCGTGGTGATCGCGACAAAGCATCCCCTCTCCGCCTTCGAAGGCGGCGCAGGACGCCTGGTCCTGCTCGTGCTGGTGCTGCTCGGTACAACTGCTGCCCTCGTGCTGCTCTGGCGGGCCAAGGCCGCTCCCTACAGGGCCACGTTTGCCCTGTTGTGCTGGATCGGCGTCATCGGCCTGGGTATGCAGCCTGAGGTCTGGCGACTCAGCGACAATCCACTTGACCCGGCCTTCTGGCAATCCCACTTCTGGGGAGGGGTCGGACTCACCGGCCTGCTGCTCTTCGGTGTCGCGGCACGCCCCGAGATTCTTCGCAGCCTCCGCTGGCGTCGCCTTCACCTGACTGCCAGTGCCCTGGCGGGTCTGCTGCTTCTTGCCCAGGGCATCAGTGGGCCGCGCGATCTGCTGGAAATCCCCCTGAACTGGCAGAAACCCGCCATTGCGACCTGCGACTTTGTTCGTCAGGTCTGCCCGCCGCTCCAGCCGCCAGCGGGTTGATGCGTCTTCCCTGGGCTGTGGCGCTGCTCACCGTTCTGGCAGCGCGTTATCTGATCTGGCGTTGCGGCAGCACGCTCAACCTCAGTTCACCCCTGTCAACTGGCCTGAGCCTTCTGCTGCTGGCGGCTGAGTTGCTGCTGCTGGCCACCACCTTCCTGCAGCTCTGGTTCACCCTGATACCCCCTCCTCCTGTGACGGCCACTGTGGCCGCCGCCGCCGCCCGGCTGGAAGGCCGGATGACCCAGCATGCCCTTGCTTCTGCGGCTGACCGTCGGGACACCCCTGTCGCTGTTCCATGCATCCAGACAGCGAGGCAAACTGAGAGCGACCCACCGTCCGTACTGCATCTTTGCGATGAGGAGTCGGCGGTTGCTTCCCTCTCGGCAAACCCTCTGCTCAGGGTCGATGTGTTCGTCCCCACCTATGGCGAGCCGCTTGGCCTGGTGGAACGCTGCCTGCGCGGTTGTCTGGCGATGGACTATCCCATCAAGACCGTTTGGTTGCTCGATGACGCTGCCTGCCCTGAGCTGGAGCTGCTCTGCCGCCGGCTGGGATGCCTCTACCTGAGTCGTGGCGAACGGCTCCATGCCAAGGCCGGCAACCTGAACCATGCCCTTCTGCACAGCAGTGGTGACCTCGTGGCTGTCTTCGATGCCGACGTGGTTCCACTGAATGGATTCCTTCGGCGCACCGTAGGGCTGTTCGATGACTCCAGCGTTGGGTTTGTGCAGACCCCGCAGAGTTACATGAATGCTGATCCCGTGGTACGCAATGCGTCCATGGAGCGATGGCTGCTGCCTGACGAGGAAACCTTCTATCGCTGGATCGAACCCACTCGGCAGGCCCTCGGTGCCGTGGTCTGTGCCGGCACATCCTTCGTGATGCGCCGCAGCGCCCTTGAGCAGGTGGGCGGCTTCGTTACCGCCACATCTTCGGAAGATCTGGCCACGGGAATCCAGATTGCAGCCGCCGGATACCGCAACATTTTCGTGTCCGAAAAGCTCAGCGCCGGCCTGGCTCCGCTCACCGCAGCCGCCATGACTCGCCAGCGCTGCCGCTGGGCCAGCGGCACGTTGCAGATCCTGCGCACCGGAGCCAGCCCCTTCCGCATCCGTGGCCTGACCCCACTGCAGCGCCTGGCCTATCTCGAGGGGATCCTGCACTGGTTCAATGTGCTGCCTCAGCTGCTGCTGTTGCTGTTTCCGCTGAGCCTTGGCTTGCTCGGGGTGGCACCAATCCGTCTCACTGCCGCCGGCCTGTTCAGTGAAGCGCTGCCTTTCTTTCTGGCGCAAATGCTTCTCAGCCGCTGGTTGAGTGGCCATGCGCGCACGGCCCTGTTGCCTGAGCTGTACCGCTGGTTGTTTGTCGTCCCTCTGGCTGGCGCGGTGCTGTCCACCCTGTTCGGGCGCCCCCTTCGCTTTCATGTGACGCCCAAGCAGCGTCCCTGGGGCCGCCGGCTTGGACCGTCACGACAACTGCTGCTCCCCTTGTTGTTTTTGCTCAGCCTCCAGCTGATCGCTTTGGTGCATCTGTTGAACGGGCCCCTCACCGGCCCAGAGCTCGCGGCTCTGGATCCGCTTCCGCCCGCCACCAGGGTTGTGACCATGGTCTGGGCCTGCACGAACCTGCTGCTCCTGCTGCTGGCGGTGCGCTGCTGCTGGGATCGCAGCGCCGACAGCGATCTCCCCTGGTTCCGGCTCGAGCCGAAGCCGCTGATCCGGTTGACCCCGATCCAGGAGGGGGCTCCGCTGCCACCGCTGAGCCTGAGCGTGATGGCGATCAGTGAAGAGGGGATCGAGTTGGAGGCCCCTGCTCACTCATCGCCGGCTGCAGAATCCTGTATCACGTCGTCAGACGTTGTCTGGACCTTGGAGGGCTTGCCCGGTCTGGACGCAGTGCCCCTGGAGCTTCTGGAGTCGCCGCTGTTCATCTCCTCGCTGGGCGACCGGCGGCGGGATGGCTGGCGCCTGGCGGGGCGCTGGGGAGCACTGTCGCCGCAGCAGCGTGACCAGCTGCAGACGCTTCTGTACCGCCGTGATCGGCTCTGGCCGCAGCGCACGGCGCCCTTCGAGCTGCTGGCCCTGCCGGCGGTGCTGCGGTTGCTGCTGCGCCCCTGCGGGCCCGACACCTGGTTTCAGCGCAGCCTGATCCCCCAGAGGAGCTGGGTTGAAGACTTGCCAGGCACGGCAAGGGATCGCAGAGTTTCCTGACGTTCGCCTGACCCCCATGCCCGCCGTTCCCCTTGAGACCAGGCCCTCTCCGTTGCTGCTCTGTCGCCGTGCTGGCGAGCGGTTCCACAGCAGCTTCGACTGGCTGGAGAGCTGGCACACGTTTTCGTTCTCGCATCACTTTGATCCCGCCTGGATGGGCTTTGGCCCACTGAAGGTGATCAACGACGACACCATCGCCGCCGGCCGGGGCTTCGGCATGCATCCCCATCGCGACATGGAGATCATCACCGTGATGGTGCAGGGGGAGTTGCATCACCGCGACTCGATGGGCCATGCCGAGATCCTGCGAGCTGGTGAAGTCCAGCGGATGAGTGCCGGCACCGGTGTGGTCCACAGCGAGATCAATGGCGGCTCCACGCCCTGCCGGCTCTTGCAGATCTGGATCGAGCCCAGCCGCCGCGGCATTCCGCC
The DNA here is from genome assembly GCF_034931685.1 of Synechococcus sp. CCY9202. NCBI lineage: Bacteria > Bacillati > Cyanobacteriota > Cyanophyceae > Synechococcales > Synechococcaceae > Synechococcus > Synechococcus sp. CCY9202. The sequence continues at coordinate 86,847 of NZ_JAYGID010000052.1, read as the reverse complement.
CGCCTACGAGCAGAAGCCCTTCGCCATCGGCGCTGGTTGGACCCTCCTGCTCGATCCGGAAGGATCTGGCGGTGCCATGGCGATCGAGCGCCCCGTACGGCTCTGGCGGGCCAGGCCCCAGCCGGGCGATCGTCTGGCCAACCCGCTCGAGCCCGGCACCCAGGGATGGATCCAGATGATCGAGGGCAGTCTCGAGATTGCCGAGGCTGGCGCTCCTTTGCTGGCGGGTGACGGTCTCGGCTTTGACGCCGCCTCGATCGGGGCCTTCCGTGCGGGGAGGGAGCCCGCCGACGTGCTGCTCTTCGAGCTGCGTTGATCACCCAGCCCGGGCCCATGGCAGGGTGAGGACCCCCTCCGGCAGCGCTGTCTGTCGGTTGCCAGGTCGTCTCCGGTGTCTGTTCCGTCCCACGCGATCCATCCGGTGCAGGCCACGCGTCTGCGGGGGGCCGCCGTTCTGGCCGATCCGCTGCTCAACAAGGACACGGCCTTCACCAGGCAGGAGCGGCGTGAGCTCGGCCTCGAGGCGCTGCTCCCCTGGCAGGAGGAATCGCTGGAGCTACAGGCCGAGCGTGCCTGGCGGATCTTCGAGGCTCTCGACGACGACCTGCAGAAATTCGACTTTGCGGCTCAGCTGCGCCAGAGCAATTTGGTGCTGTTTTACCGCTTCCTCAGCGATCACATCGAGGCGGTGCTGCCGGTGGTCTACACCCCCACCGTGGGGCGCGCCATCCAGCGTTTCGGCCACCGCTATCGCAGTCCCAGTCAGGGGGTCTATCTGCTGCCGTCCCAGCAGGACCAGCTTGAGACCTTGCTGCAACAGGCTGCGGCGGGCCGACCGGTGAATCTGGTGCTGGTGACCGATTCAGAAGGCATCCTCGGCATCGGGGATCAGGGGGTCGGGGGCATTGAGATCTGCCTGGGCAAGCTGGCCGTCTACACCCTCTGTGCCGGCCTCCATCCGGCCCAGATGCTGCCGGTAGTGCTGGATGTGGGGACCGACCGCCAGGCGCTGCTGGATGACCCCCTCTATCCGGGGCTGCGGCAGCCGCGGCTGCGGGGCGTGGCCTACGAGCGGTTCATCGAGCGCTTCGTCAGCGCAGTGGAAGCCACCCTGCCGGCATGCCTGCTGCACTGGGAAGATTTCGGCACACGCCAGGCGCGCCACAACCTGGCGCTGTACCGGCAGCGGATTGCCAGCTTCAACGACGACATCCAGGGCACCAGTGGGGTGGCCGCAGCGGCGATCCTGGCGGCCTGCCGCGGTCAGGGGCGGCAGCTGAGCGGGCAAAGGATTGTGGTGTTCGGCGCTGGCACCGCCGGTTGCGGGATCGCCGATCGGCTGGTGCGGTTGCTGCGGGCGGAGGGGATGGGGGAGGTGGAGGCCAGGGCCCACATCTGGGCGATCGATCGCGACGGCCTGCTGCTGGACGGCGACGAGGGTGAGGCCGCTGCGGCCTTCGGCCGTCCCCGCCAGGAGGCCGGCAGCTTCCGCCGGGATGCCTCAGGCCGGATTGGCCTGCTGGCGGTGGTGGAAGCGGTGCGGCCCAGCGTGCTGATCGGCACCTCCACGGTGGCGGGGGCCTTCACTCAAGAGGTGGTGCAGACGATGCTGCATGACCTCGACGGCGACGGGTCAGCCCGAGGGGCCACCTTGCCGGGATCCGTGGTGCCCCGTCCGGTGATCCTTCCCCTCTCCAACCCCACCACCCTGGCTGAGGCCACCCCGGCCGACCTGCTCGCCTGGAGCCATGGGAGGGCCCTGGTGGCCACGGGTAGCCCCTTTGATCCCGTGGTTGTCGAGGGTCAGAGGCGACGGATCGGCCAATGCAACAACTGCTTCCTCTATCCAGGTCTGGGTTTCGCGGCGGTGGCCGTGGGCGCGCGCCAGGTGAGTGAGGCGATGATTGAATCCGCCACCCTGGCCCTGGCGGAGAGGATCCCGGCGGCCAGGGATCCGGACGCGCCGCTGATGCCGGCGCTTTGTGAGGTGCAGTCGATCTCCGCCTCAGTCGCCGAAGCTGTGGCCTTCACCGCTGTGGCCGAGGGCCTGGCCCGCCAGGCCAGCACGGAAGCGGAGGCCCTGGTCTGCCTGGAGAGGGCGCGCTGGAGCGCAGACTATGGCCCGGTGCAAGCCATCTGAGCCGTCCCGTCCACCGCACTGAACGCCCCCCATGCAGGATCCCCCAAGTGGCTATCAGAGCCTGGCCTGGGCCGGACTGATCGCCAACATCCTGGCGATCCCGCTCGGCCTGGCGGTGATTCTGTTGGATCCAGACCTGAAGGTCGCCAATCTGGTGGTGATCAGCAGCGCTGTCCTGCCCACGATCGTCGTGGGTCTTGTGGCCTGTATCGCCCTGCTGCGCTGGCGACGCTGGGGTCAGATTCTGGCGATCGTGGCCCTGTCCATGAGTCTGGCCACCAGCCTGTCCTACGGGATCGTGCGGCTTGCTCTGGTCGCCTCTGGCCGACCGCTGCTGGCCCTGCTGCTCCCCCTGGTGTGGATCGCCAACGTGGCGGTGCTGGTCTATTGGTGCCGGCCAGTGCATCGCCACTACCTGGGCTGAGTTCGGTAGCAACCGCTGCAAGGACAGGGAGGGGTTCCGGGATTGGATGTCATTTATGCGCCTCTCGTCCTTCACCATGCCCAGCCCCCAGCGCTTCGCCGTTGCACAGCAGATTCAGCAACGACAGCCGGTGGCCACCGCTCCGGTCCAGAGCCTTGAAGAGCTCTGGTGCAGCGACGTGTTCACGCTGGCCAAAATGAAGGCGGCGATGCCGAAGGAGATTTTCAAGTCGGTGCAGCGCACCATCAAGGACGGCAGCAAGCTTGATGTGTCGGTGGCCAATGTGGTGGCCCAGGCGATGAAGGAGTGGGCTACCTCACGGGGAGCCCTCTATTACTCCCACGTTTTCTATCCCCTTACCAACTCCACCGCCGAAAAGCACGATGGTTTCATCTCCCCCCAGGGAGACGGCAGCGCCATCACCGAGTTCACCGGCAAGCTGCTGGTGCAGGGCGAGCCGGATGGTTCTTCCTTCCCCAATGGCGGCATCCGCTCCACCTTCGAGGCCCGCGGCTACACCGCCTGGGACATCACCAGTCCGGCCTATCTGATGGAGACGGCCAACGGCGTCACCCTCTGCATCCCCACCGTCTTTGTCTCCTGGACGGGTGAGGCCCTCGACAAGAAGACCCCTCTGCTCCGCTCCAATGCCGCTGTCAATGCCCAGGCCCAGCGTCTGCTGGGACTGCTGGGCGAGGCCGAGATCGCCCCGGTGAATTCAAGCTGTGGTGCTGAGCAGGAGTATTTCCTGATCGATAACGCCTATCTGCCGCTACGCCCCGACCTGCTGCTGGCTGGCCGCACCCTGTTCGGCAAGTCATCTGCCAAGGGCCAGCAGTTCGATGACCACTACTTCGGCGCGATCCCCGAGCGGGTGCAGGTGTTCATGCAAGACGTGGAGCGTCAGCTCTACAAGCTCGGCATTCCCGCCAAGACCCGCCATAACGAGGTGGCTCCCTCCCAGTTCGAGATTGCTCCTTATTTTGAGGCGGCCAATGTAGCCACCGACCACCAGCAGCTGACCATGACCGTGCTGCGCAACACGGCCAAGAAGCACGGCATGGTGTGCCTGCTGCATGAAAAGCCATTTGCCGGCATCAACGGCTCCGGCAAGCATGTCAACTGGTCGATCGGCAACGCAACCCAGGGCAACCTCCTCGATCCCGGCAACACGCCTCACGAGAATCTGCAGTTCCTGCTGTTCTGCGGTGCGGTGATCCGAGCTGTCCATCTCTATGGGCCGCTGCTGCGGGCGGTGATTGCCACAGCCAGCAATGACCATCGCCTTGGGGCCAACGAAGCACCCCCGGCGATCATTTCGGTCTATCTGGGGAGTCAGCTTGAGGATGTGTTCAACCAGATCCGTGAGGGACGCCTGAGTAGTTCCTCCATCGGCGGAATGATGGATTTCGGTGTGGCGACCCTTCCCGAATTCCCCAAGGATGCCGGCGACCGCAACCGCACGTCTCCCTTTGCCTTCACCGGTAATCGCTTCGAATTCCGTGCCGTGGGCTCGGGCCAGTCTGTGGCTGGACCGCTGGTGTCTCTGAACACGATCCTGGCCGATTCACTGGCCTGGGTGTCCGATCAGCTGGAAGCCAAGCTGTCCAGTGGAACCTCCGTGGAAGAAGCCAGTCTGGTTGTGCTCAAAGAGGTCATGGAGAAGCACGGCAACGTGGTCTTCGGTGGTGATGGTTATTCCGATGCTTGGCATCGCATGGCTGTGGAGGAGCGGGGCCTCGAGAATCTGCGGACTACGGCGGATGCCCTGCCGGTGCTGCAACGTGCTTCCACTCGTGAACTGTTTGAGCACACCGGTGTGCTGACACCGGTCGAACTGGAGAGCCGTTTCGAGGTCTACGCAGAGCAATACATTCTTGCGATTGAAGTGGAAGCCAAGCTGGCTGTCCAGATTGCACGGTCTCAGATTTACCCTGCCGCCATGCGCTACCTGGGTGAATTGGCTGGCTCGCTGCAGTTGCAGACCGCCATGGGCCTGCAGGTGTCTCCTGAAACCCAGAATGCTGTTGCTTCTCTCAGCCAGACCTTGATGGAAGTCAGCGGCTCCCTCCAGGCGGCGATCGATCAGCCCCCCCACGGCACCGAGGCCCACATGCGGCACTGTGCAGACACTCTGTTGCCCTTGATGTCAGACCTGCGCACTGCAGTGGATGGGCTGGAAGCCCTGGTGGACGACAATCTCTGGCCCCTGCCTTCCTACCAGGAGATGCTGTTCGTCCGTTGAGGTTCGGCTGAGCTGGCTCATTGCCACCCATGCTCGCTAAGCCCCGAAGGACTCCTTCGGGGCTTTTTGCTGGCCCTGGGCTGGCCCTGGCGACTTGAACTTCTGAAGATGTCGTAAAGGTGACAGTCTGCAGCTGTCACAGGGGCCATGATCGTTCATGGTCTTTCTGTTGCTTGCCGATGTCTGCATCGATGTCGCCTGCCAGCGCTTCTCGTTCTCCCTCCTTGCGCAGCAGCACGTCTACCGCACCCCCGCGCCCCTTGGAGCGAGGTGGTGGCTTCAAGTCCGCTGGTCCACGCCTGTATCGGTTGGTCGACCTGCAGGGCCTGCCCCACCCGGTTCTGGATGATCTCTATGACTCTCTGGAAGCAGCCTGGAGTGAAGCGATCAGTTGGTGGCAGGAAATGGGTGGCGCCGTAGGCGGTCCGGTGGGAATTGGCGTTGAAGTGAGTACGAGCAATGGTGACTGGCGAACACTGAGATACCCAGGCTGTTGAATCAATAGCGATCGATTGAATAGATCCGCAAGGTTCCTGATCCAACGGCTGATGGTACTGGGTTGGGTCCAGCCGGAATCGCCTCCACCTGGAACATATACGTGTCAGCCTGTGCCGGGTTATGCCAGGGTTTGATCATCACCGTGATCGTGTTTCCCGGCGGTATCGGCTCCGGGAAACTCAACCTGAAGCGGCGGAGATCGGGGTCAAAGCTGGCTTCCACGGCGATCGGAGCCCCTTCCTGACGGGGCTTCCCTAGAAAGGCCCGGGTTCGCTCCGGGCTGAAGGGGAATTGCCAGTCGGCACCGCGGGTCTGCTGAATGGTGAGTCCTCCAAGTGATGCACCAGCATCCTCGGCAAGGGTGATGGTGAAGTAGTACTCCGCCCAGCGCTCAAAGACATTGGTGTAATAACTCCTCAGATCCACTTTCCAGGGGGCCCTGAGGAAGACCGTGCTGCCGCGTAGCTCGACAGCTCCAACCATCGAGGGCTGGAGTACCACCCCGCAAGCCAGACAGGACAACAGCACCCATCCAACCCGGTACCCTTTCCAGGGCCGCCGCCTTGTCACATTGAAACTGGTGGTCATGGCGTTTTTTCACGGGTTGCAGGGCTGGACTCTGCGAGTGCCGCCAACCTTCCCGGTGCGGACTCTGGAAGGGGAGGCAGAATTGGTGGAGGCAGGAGCCGAGTCAGATGGGGTGTGGGGTCGAGCGCCTCAACCGCAACGCTGCCACGGCGACGCAGTTCAAAATGGAGATGGGGCCCGGTGGCCTGCCCACTCATGCCGACACGGCCTATCGACTGGCCAGCCTGTACGGCGTCGCCAGGTTGGACATCCGTGGCTTCCAGGTGGGCGTAAAGGGTCTCAAGTTGGTTGGTGTGAGCCAGCACCACGGTGAGGCCATAACCACCAACGGCTTCAACCAGAACAACGGTTCCGGCAAGGCTGGCCCGCACGTTTGTGCCAGCGGGTGCGGCGAGATCGAGGCCCGTATGCATTCTCCAGGCCCCGCGGGCTTCAGAAAACCGCCAACCCCATGGATCCATCTGCTGGGTCGCTCCGCCCAGGGGATCCAGCAGAGGAGGAATGGGTTGTGCACCTGGAACCGGTTCGATGTGCCGCCCAGGCCGATCGCCCGACGGGCCCGCTGATGGCAGCACGTCGGCCACGGCCAGACGCGTAGGAATGGTCTCTGGTCTGGAGGGACTTCCTGGTGCTGGGGCCTCGTCCGATGAAGCCCAGGCTGGGACCGACCCCAGGACAACAAGCAGCAGGGCCAGCGAGCCTGAAGCGGCCATCACAACACCCGTTCGCATGGAACGGCCGGAACATCCGCACGGTGCGCGGGATCAGCGCCACCGTCCAGTGGCAGGGACAGCTTCAGCGACTGGCTGTCAGGAATGGACGCGGATCCTGATCCCGGCGGTGGCGCTGTGGGATGGCTGGTGGTTGCGCGTCGGGACTGCGTGGATCGAGCTTGGCTGTTTCTTCAAGGGCCTGGCGCAGCAGCCGGGCTGAATGCAGCGGCATATCACGCGGAACGCAGATGTGATCCCGCAGGTCACGCAGCTGGACGGCACTGCCTGGAGGTGGAACACATGCTGTGCCCTGGATCAGGCGGGTGAGGGTGGCGCGCAGGGCCTGATCAAAGCCGCTGTTGGCAGGATGGCGCTCCAGCAGCACAGTCCGATGGCGCAGAACCCTGGCGAGGGCTATGGCTGCGGCATCTGGCGGCATGGGCGCGGACGTTTCCGGATCGGGTTCCGCAATAGGCCAGGGACCCCGATCGATGCGGCTGGCGATGGCCTGCTGTTCAGCCGTGCCACTGGGATAACAGCCACCCATCTGGGGGGGCAGATCGTGGGCGTGGGTATGGATGTCGCTCTGGGTCCCGAGGTAGGTGGGGCGTTGCTCAAGGGCCTGGAACCAGCGATCGATGGCGGGATGCTCCTGACGCAAGGCGTAGGCCTTGTAGTACAGAAGGCTCGCCGCCATCCGCTCGAGATAAGGCACGAAGACGAGGTCAGCAGTGCTGAAGTCATTCAGCAGGAAGGGCCCCGGAGTGTGCTGCAGCGCTGCTTCTATGGACTGGGCGACATGGCGAAACCCATCACGTTGGCGGCTTTCCTCTTCGATGGAACGGCTCGGTGTGCAGAGCCACTGACACCAGGATCGAAAGATCAGGCGTTCCAGGCGCCGCAGGGGCAGCACAGTGGGATCGTTCATGCCTGGACCGAGCGGACCAAAACTTGTTTCCAGAGCCTCCAGGATGCGGTCGCTTTCGGTGAGCAGATGTCCGTCGATCTCGAGGGCGGGCAACATCCCCGAGGGAACCCGTTGGCGGAACCAGGACTCCTTCTCGCCGTAGCAGAACATCGTGACCTTGCGGATGCGATAGGGAACCCGTCGCTCTTCCAGCCACAGCCAGACCTTTTGACAATAGGGACACCAGGCGTGGTGGTCGCGATACAGAGTGACCCGCAGGGCAGCTTCAGGTTGCCCGAACAGCCTCAAGGTCGCCTGGGAATTGGTCAGACCTTCAACAGGATCGTCCAGTGAAGCTGCAAGCGTCTCGAGGCTGAGCCAGTCAAGTGGCAAGCAGGCCTCGAATGGGATTGGCGAAAGTTCGGAAGGCATGACAACAATCATGGAGTATCGAGCCTCTACTCGTGACGCTCACAAAACCAGCCACATAATAAAAACACCCCTCAGCCCAGAAGGACTAAGGAGCGAACTGATCAATAAAGGAATTTTCAGTAAGCAATCAGATCAGTGAGCTTCAGATCAGAGTGACATCTCCGGATTCACCGGTCCGGATGCGAATAGCATTTTCGACGTTGGTAATAATGATCTTGCCGTCGCCAATCTCACCGGTCTGGGCGTTCTTGAGCAGAGCCTCCACGACCTTGTCACAGCTATCGTCAGTCACCACCAAGGTCAGGAGAGTCTTGGAGAGAAGACGTGCTTCCACCTTCACACCGCGATACACCTCTGTGTGCCCCATCTGTTTGCCGAAGCCTTGGACGGTGGTTACGGTCATCCCATTGATGCCCAGTTCCACCAGTGCGTCCTTGACGGGATCGAGCTTTTCGGGACGGATGATGGCCTGAATCTGTTTCAAGGCTTTGGCAAGTGGCTGGATCTCCACTTTGTCAGGGTCCGCCCGGAGGTGTGTAGCAAATGTTGCCAGATGCAACGACAGATGCGACGAATCGCTGACACAGCTGCCGCTTGCATGGGAATCAGCCAGACGGTGTGGATTGAGGAATGACAGGCCCCTGGAGGCACGGATTGGCGATTTGGTAGCGACGGACACTTAGCAAAGGTGCCTTAACGAGCACTTTTGGACCTCAGGGAAGGGCTTCATGGCCTTCCACTCCCGTGCAGCCTCTGCTTTTTTTTGAGTCATCACGCTCCATGACAGTTGCTCCGCGCGCCCCCAGACGCACCGCCTCGAGGTGTCTGCAGGAGGCCAGTCTCATTGAGGCTCCGTCGCTGATTGTTCGCAGCATTCGGGGTCTCTCATCCCAACGCTCCCTCACCTGGCTGGCCTGCGTGCCACTGGCCTTGCTTGGTTTGGGCGTTTTCAACCTGTCGGCCCACGCGGCTGAGCTCCCTGAGCTCACGCCAGCGTTCCTGGCCAACAACATGTTCATCTTTGTCTGCGCGATCCTCGTCGTTTTCATGAACGCCGGTTTCGCCATGGTGGAGGCGGGAATGTGCCGGCAAAAAAATGCTGTCAACATTCTGCTGAAGAACCTGATTGTGTTTGCTCTTGCGGCAAGCGCCTATTGGTTGATTGGCTTTTCGCTGATGTACGGCGATGCGCTGGTTGATGGTTGGCTGTACTTCAACGGGCTTTTCTTTGATCCCGAAGTAACTGCTGAAATGGTCACCGAAGGCAGCCTTGTTCCTTCTGTTGACTTCTTCTTCCAGGTTGCATTTGCTGCTACGGCGGCCACAATCGTTTCCGGCCTTGTTGCTGAAAGGATCAAGTTTGGCGAGTTTGTTGTTTTCTCGCTGATTTTGGTTGGATTTCTCTATCCCATTGCCGGCGCTTGGCAATGGAATGGTGGATGGCTTTCCAGTCTCGGTGGTGAAGCCGGTGGTTTCATTGATTTTGCTGGATCCTCGATCGTTCACTCCTTCGGAGCCTGGGCTGGCCTGGTCGGTGCAATCCTGCTTGGTCCCAGGATCGGTAAATTCGTGGGCGGCAAGCCGATGGCTTTGCCTGGTCACAGCATGGCCATTGCGACTCTCGGTTGCCTGATCCTCTGGATCGGTTGGTATGGATTCAACCCTGGATCCCAACTCGCCATGGATCAGGCTGTTCCTTACATCGCCGTGACCACCACTTTGGGTGCTGCTGGTGGTGCGATCTCCGGAACTGTCATCTCTCAGATTCGAGGTGGAAAGCCCGACCTCACCATGACCATCAATGGCATCCTTGCCGGTCTGGTCAGTGTCACGGCGGGATGTGACGGCATTTCGATGGCTGGTGCCTGGGTCATGGGCTTCATCGGTGGCGGCCTCGTGGTCTTCTCGGTTGCCTTCATCGACGGCCTGAAGATTGATGATCCTGTTGGTGCCTTCTCCGTGCACGGCACCTGTGGAATCTGGGGAACCCTTGCAGTTGGGCTGTTCAATCAGGAGAAAGGCCTGTTCTACGGCCATGGCTTCACCCAATTCGGCTATCAGATCGTCGGCGTCCTTGCCTATGGCATTTTCGCTGTGATCACCTCTTTGATCGTTTGGTCGATCATTGGTGCCATGTTTGGAGGCATTCGGGTGTCAGAGTCTGAAGAAATCGAAGGTCTCGACATTAGCGAGCATGGCATGGAAGCTTATCCTGAATTTGCATCTTCTGCAAAGTGAACTTTAAATTCCGATAATCCTCATTAGGGTTTCAGAATTTAGTTGATTCAATCACCGCTCCTGGGCTTGCTCTCCGGATCGGTGATTTTTATTGTCGACAGGGGAGGCCCTTAAAGGTTAGGAGTTTCTTTGAATCAGGAGATAAGACACATGTTTCTTGATCCTCTTTTGTTGGGGGCTTCTTCTCGCATTTTTGATGACATGCGCAACAAAGCATCAGCGATATGGTCTTTCCTATTTAGTTAGCCATCAACCATCAACCATCAACCATCAACCATCAACCATCAACCATCAACCATCAACCATCAACCATCAACCATCAACCATCATCGTCTTCTAGCAGAAGCTGCTGAAAAGCGGCATACAGTTCTTGATTCTGACTCTTCAGTTCGGCTTCATGTCGTCCGGCTTTTTCGGTTGTTTTGCCTCGCTGCTTCCCCTGCCGCCCTTGCCGTTGTTGGCCGCTGGACCGGACTCGCCGATTGTCATCCAGAGCGTCTGCCTTCACGGGCTCAGGGTTGCTGGATGTCTTCACCTCCATCTGACGTAACCGATCCATGAGATGGGGCGGCACTGTCCCGTCGGGACTGACCCGCATCAGCTGGCGAAACAGTTCGGCCGGGTCCTCTTCGGTTTCAACTTGATGGCGTCGCTCACTGGTCGTATGGCCAGGCGCTGGCTTGGGCTGAGGCAAAGGCAGCGGCTGTGGTAAGGCTCGTCCCAGCTGCTTCAATCGTTCCAGGCTATGGGCATCAAAGCTCATGATGGTCAGCATCCCAGGGTGTCGCGGGTGTTGCGACCAGTGATTGGGTTGGTGCCGCTGGCTGAGGCACAGAGAGTCTTGAGCGCATCGGCGCGCAATGGAACATTGGTGAAGTCGGCACCATCGATGGCCACACTCTGAAAGCGGGTGTTGAAGGCAAAGGCATCTTCAAGCACCGCATCGCGAAGGTCGGTTCCATTGAAGACCGCCGAATCCAGAGTGGCTTCGCGCAGATCCGCTCCTCTCAGGCTTGCGTCCTGCAGCTTTGCGCCGAACAGGCTGGCGCCGCGGAGATCGGCTCCAGTGAAATCGGCATCGCGCAGGTTGGTGAGGTTGAAGGTGACACCACGCAGATCCGCTTCCCGGAAATCCGCCCCGATCAGCACCTGCTTGGCATAGTCCATCGCTGCTGGAGCAGGTGCTGCCCAACTCAGAACACCCAGCAGCATCACGATGGCGCTCAGGCATCCAGCCAGCAAGCGGCCCAGACGTTCCAGTTTGAGCCCTGCGGAGTGGCATGGCACCAGGTCCAGCAGGCTCGGAGAGGCTCCTTGGGAGGCCCTGGCCATAGCGAATCGACGGGTGGTCCAACCCTAGGAAAAGTTTGGGACGGTCTTCCTGCCGCGATGACACCGCTGGGGAACTCTGCTCAAGTCACCCCATGCTCTGGATCGATGGGACTCCACCGACGATGCAAAGCCTCCACCCGGGAGCGGGGTCAGGGGGCAGAGGACTGGGCGGCGTTGCTGCTGCAGCGACATGGCTGGACCGTGCTTGCCCGCAACTGGTGGTGCCGCTGGGGTGAGTTGGACCTGGTGTTGGCAAAGCCCCGGCGGTTGCTGCTGGTTGAGGTGAAAGCGCGGCGGCGTTCAGGCCGTGATGGAGGCGGTGTAGCGGCCTTCGGCGTGATCAAGCGGAGGCGTCTGGCCCGGGCATGGGCGTGCTGGCTGGCAGCCCATCCCCATCTGGGAGATCGGCCGGTGGAGGTGGTGCTGGCCCTGGTACCGCTGCCGGTGGGGCTGGATGCGGTGCGCTGGTTGCGGATTGAGGCTGGTCTGGGTTGAGGGTGGTCTGCTGGCAACCACCGCTCCTAGGGCGCCTGGGTCGGGGGCGGATCAGTGGTGTATTCCACCGAGCAGCGGTAGCGGGTGTTGTTGAATCCCACCCCGAATTCTTCGCAGCGCTGCCCTGTGACCGTGGCTCCGGCAGGGATCTGCTCCATGGCCCGCTGCAGGGCATTGGACTTGTCCCAGACCGATTCAGCGGTTGCACTGCCGGCCTGGGCCGGTGACGGCCAGGACAGCACCGTGCCGATCAGAGCGCAGCCGATGCAGATCAGGTTCGGAGGGTGGCGGAGCATGGACGATCTCTCGCAACGACGAGCAAGGCTTCTCTCTTTATAGCCAGGCTGGGCCTGTGGCGCTGCAATCTGGATGCTTGTTCCCGGCCTGCCATGACTTTCGCTGCCCACCGGGCGCGCAAACGCTTTGGCCAACACTGGCTGATCGATCAGAGCGTTCTGGATCGCATCGTGGCCGCCGCTCAGCTTGGGCCTGAAGATCGGGTCCTGGAGGTGGGGCCTGGACGCGGAGCCCTGACGGAACGGCTTCTGGCTTCGCCGGCGGCATCTGTGCAGGCGGTGGAGCTGGATCGTGACCTGGTTCAAGGCCTGCGACAGCGCTTTTCAGATGATCACCGCTTTCATTTGATCGAAGGCGATGCCCTCGTGGTTGCCTTGCCAGCAGCCGACAAAGTGGTGGCCAACATCCCCTACAACATCACGGGACCCCTGCTGGACAGGCTGTTGGGCCGCCTCGATCGGCCCGTGGAGCCGCCCTACGCACGCCTGGTGTTGCTGGTGCAGCAGGAGGTGGGAGAGCGGATCCGAGCCCGTCCCGGCAGCAGTGCTTACTCGGCGCTGAGTGTGCGGATGCAGTTGCTGGCGCATTGCCATTCGGTCTGCAGTGTGCCGCCTCGGTGCTTTCAGCCGCCGCCGAAGGTGATGTCCGAAGTGATTGCCCTGGAGCCGATGGCGGCTTCCGACCGCCTTGAACCCCGTCTGGCCCGGGCCGTGGAGTCGTTGCTGCGCCGCTGCTTTGCCGCCAGGCGCAAGATGTTGCGCAACAGTCTCTGCGGCCTTGTGGGTGACCAGGAGTTGCTTGCCGTGGCGGCAGAGGCCGGGATCGACCTTCAGGACCGACCCCAGATGCTCTCACCTGCCCAATGGGTGGCCCTGGCTACGGCCCTGGAGCCCTATGGCTCTCAGGTTCAACCAAGCGGAGGAGAATCGAGCTCCACTGAGTGCTGAACCCAGCTCCTGCAGACTCAGGCCCAGTCCACGCGGCAGATGCCGCCGCCGCCTGTTGCCATGGCTGAGCTCATTGTGCGGGCCCCCGCCAAGATCAATCTGCACCTGGAAGTGCTGGGTCTGAGGCCGGATGGCTTTCATGAGCTGGCCATGGTGATGCAGACCCTCGATCTGGAAGACCGGCTGTGTCTGCAGGCGCGCCCTGATGCGGAACTGACCCTGTCGAGTGATCGGTCTGACCTTCCGAGTGATGGCAACAATCTGATTGTGAAGGCTGCGGATCGGTTGCGGCGCCACGTGGGTCGGCTCGACCTCGGCGCGTCCATGCGCCTGGAGAAACGGATCCCGATCGGAGCGGGGCTGGCGGGAGGAAGCAGTGACGCGGCGGCGGCCCTTGTGGGCCTGGATGCCCTTTGGAATCTGCAACTGAATCGCTCCGAACTGCTGGATCTGGCGGCAGAGCTCGGCTCCGATGTGCCGTACTGCCTGGTCGGCGGTACCCAGCTCTGTTTCGGGCGAGGTGAGCGGCTGGAGCCGGTGCCCTTGCCCGAGCCGCCGCGCCTCGGGGTGCTGCTGATCAAGCATCCCGATGTGAGCGTGTCGACCCCCTGGGCCTACGGGTTATGCCGCCTGCGGAGGCAGGCCACCTATGTGGAGGGTGAATCCGCTTTTGAGCAGCGCCGTCAGGCCCTGCGGCAGGGGCCACTGCTGGCGGCTCTGCAGGGCCATGGCCCTTGGCCGCCCTTGCGCAACGATCTCCAGACGGTGGTGGAGCCAGAGGTGGCCTGCGTCCGTGAGGGGCTGGTTCTGCTGCGGCAGGCCCCGGGGGCCGAGCAGGTGGCGATGAGTGGGTCTGGTCCAAGCCTGTTTGCCCTGTTCAGCACGGTGGCCGATGCGGAGAGGGCCCTGGAACACCTGGCGACGCCACTGAGGGACGCTGGCTTCGAGGCCTGGTGCTGCCGCTGCAGCAGCTCCGGTGTCAGCCTGGACCCAGTCGCCTGTGCCGACCGATGAGTGAACCCGAGGAGGCGACGCCCTCCACAACCACCCAGCCCCGCAAGGGCCCGCTCAGCTTTCTCTCGGGTGCCCTCACCAGTGCCCTGCTGGGCTGGCTCAGCCTGGGGGTGAGCCAGCGGGTCGTGGGGTACTACATCGACCATCCGCCCAGCTACGGCTCGGCGATGGCCCAGAGCATCGCCACCGCCGTGAAAACCCTGGTGGTGGGGATGTGCTTTCTGGCCACCTTCAGCTTTGGCTTCATCGGCCTGGGGCTGTTTCTGGTGTTCCTGCGCAGCCTGGTGCCTGCCGGAAGCGAGCAGAGTCCTTAAGCTCGGGGACCTCGCACGGTCTTCCCTGATGGTGGACCTGATCCGATGACTCCCCACGACCTGGGCCTGCTGGTCACGTTGCTGCTGCCGGGCCTGCTGCTCTCGGTGCTGCTGCTGAGCACCTTTGCAGCGGGCGGCTGAGATAAGTTGGCGCGAATCTGGACACCGCTTGGCAGTGGCTGAAACTCTTCTGTTCAACGCCCTGCGCGACGCCATCGACGAGGAGATGGCCCGTGACCCCTACGTCTGCGTCATGGGAGAAGACGTGGGCCAGTACGGCGGCTCCTACAAGGTCACCAAGGATCTCTACGAGAAGTACGGCGAACTGCGGGTGCTGGATACGCCCATCGCCGAAAACAGCTTCACAGGCATGGCCGTGGGCGCTGCCATGACGGGCTTGCGCCCGATCGTGGAGGGCATGAACATGGGCTTCCTGCTGCTGGCCTTCAACCAGATCTCCAACAACATGGGGATGCTGCGCTACACCAGCGGTGGCAACTACACCATTCCCACCGTCGTGCGCGGCCCCGGTGGGGTCGGGAGGCAGCTGGGCGCGGAACACAGCCAGCGCCTCGAGGCCTATTTCCATGCGGTGCCTGGCATCAAGATCGTGGCGGTGAGCACCCCCACCAATGCCAAAGGCCTGATGAAGGCCGCGATCCGCGACAACAATCCGGTGCTCTTCTTCGAGCATGTGCTGCTCTACAACCTCTCCGAGGACATCCCCGCCGGCGACTACGTCTGCGCCCTTGACCAGGCCGAGGTTGTGCAGCAGGGCAGCGACGTGACGATCCTCACCTATTCGCGCATGCGTCACCACTGCCTCAAGGCCGTGGAGCAACTGGAAGCCGAGGGGGTCAGCGTTGAGCTGATCGACCTGATCAGCCTCAAGCCCTTCGACATGGAGACGATCTCCCGCTCCATCCGCAAGACCCACAAGGTACTGGTGGTGGAGGAGTGCATGAAGACCGGCGGCATCGGCGCCGAACTGATCGCCCTGATCACGGAGCACTGCTTCGACGATCTCGATGCGCGGCCGGTGCGGCTGTCCTCCCAGGACATCCCCACCCCCTACAACGGTGCCCTGGAAAATCTCACGATCATTCAGCCCCACCAGATCGTGGACGCTGCTCGGCAGCTCAAGGCGGGCCTGATCTGAGATGGCACGACAACAGGGGTGGTTCGCCCTGATCCTGGCTTTGGCGATCGCCGCTGGAGCCCTTCTTGCCAGCTATCCCTTGCAGCTCGGTCTGGATCTGCGCGGCGGCAGCCAGCTGACCTTGCAGGTGCTGCCGGCCGGTGCCATCAAGACAGTCGACAAGGAACAGCTCGAGGCTGTCAAGGAGGTGCTCGATCGCCGCATCAATGGCTTGGGCGTGGCCGAATCCACTCTCCAGACGGTGGGTAACGACCAGATGGTTCTGCAGCTGCCCGGCGAGCAGGATCCCAGTCGTGCCGCCAAAGTGCTCGGCACCACGGCCCTGCTTGAGTTCCGCACCCAGAAGCCCGGGACTGAGCAGGCCTTGCGCGGCCTGCTGGCGCTCAAACGCCAATCCGAAGCCGTTCTACGCAGCAAGGAGCGCCGCACCGCAGAGGTCAACGAGCCGCCCACTGCCCCTGGAGCTCCGAATCCGGAGCCGCCGCCTGATTTCCAGGCCGACGAACTGGCCGATGCCATGCGCAGCATGGGCCTCACCGTTCCAGCCGGCAGCAGCGAAATTGACCAGCTCAGGTTGCTCCTGGAAGCGGTCAACAGCCGGGTTGTCGACCTGTTTGAACCCACAGGCCTCACCGGTAAGGATCTGGTCACTGCCGGCCGCCAGCAGCAGCAGAGCGGAGCGGGTTGGGAAGTGACCCTCGGGTTCAATCGCGAAGGCGGGGAGAAGTTCGCCACCCTCACCCAGTCGATCGCCGGCACAGGTCGCCTGCTTGGGATCGTGCTGGACGGTCGATCGATCAGCGAGGCCACCGTGGGACCTGAGTTCAAGGCTGCCGGCATCGCCGGTGGCTCCGCCAGCATCACCGGCAACTTCAGTGCCGAGGAAGCGAGGGATCTGGAAGTGCAGCTCCGCGGCGGCTCTCTGCCCCTGCCTGTGAAGGTGGTGGAGGTCAGAACGGTGGGTCCGTCCCTTGGGGCTGAAAACGTCCGTACCAGCTTGTTGGCCGCTCTCTCAGGCCTGGCTCTGGTGGCGGTTTTCATGGTCTGGGTGTATCGCCTGCCGGGCCTGGTCGCGGTGGTGGCCCTGAGCCTCTATGCCCTGTTCAACCTGGCGATCTACGCCCTGATTCCGGTGACCCTGACCCTGCCGGGGATCGCAGGCTTCATCCTGTCGATCGGCATCGCGGTCGATGCCAACGTTTTGATCTTCGAGCGGGTCAAGGAGGAACTGCGCCAGGGCACCACCTTGATCCGATCGATCGATTCCGGTTTCTCCCTTGCCCTGTCGTCGATCCTCGATGGGCACGTCACGGGACTGATCAGCTGCGTCGCCCTGTTCGCGCTCGGCACCGGCCTGGTCAAGGGTTTTGCCGTGACCCTGGGGATCGGTCTTCTGCTGAGCCTGTTCACCGCACTGACGTGTACCCGAACCCTGCTGCGGTTGCTGATGAGCTATCCAAGCCTGCGCCGTTCCACTTACTTCCTGCCTGCCACCCAGCTCCCCGGCACCGCCGCATGACCGCAAGCCTTGCTTCCCTTCCACCCCTTCGCTTTTTCCGCATCAGCCGGCATCGACGCGTCGCCTGGATCGGGTCTGGGGTTGCCTGCCTGTTGAGCCTGATCGGCCTGGCCATCTGCTGGTTCACTCCTTCCATCGGTGCACCCTTGAAGCCGGGGCTCGATTTCACCGGCGGCACCCAGATCCAGATCGAGCGTGCCTGTGATCCAGGCGCCTGCTCAGTAATCAATGGACAGGAGATCCAGCAGCGCCTGGCCCGGATCAGCCTCCCCAGCGAAGCAGAGGAGCAGGCACCGAACATCTCCAGCGTCGCTGTGCAGGTGCTGGATCAGGGCCAGTCCGTTGTGTTGCGGTTGCCCGCTCTGGCGCCGGCCCAGAGCGCTGCGGTGATTGAGGAGATAGCCGCGGATGTGGGTCCGCTCGATCAGGCCGGTACCTCGGTCAATACGATCGGCCCCACGCTCGGAGCGCAGCTGTTGCAAGGCAGCCTGATTTCTCTGCTGGTGAGTTTTGCGGCAATCGCGGCCTACATCACCCTCCGGTACGACCGTGTCTATGCCTTTCTGGCCCTGCTGGCTCTGGGTCACGATGTGCTGATCACCTGTGGGGTGTTCGCCTGGCTGGGTCTGCTCCAAGGGATTGAGGTCGACTCGCTCTTTGCCGTATCGCTGATCACCGTGGCCGGCTATTCGGTGACAGACACCGTGGTGGTGTTCGACCGGATTCGGGAGCAGAAATCCCTGATTGGCCAGTTTTCGCTCATCGATCAGGTGGACGTCGCTGTGGATGCCACCCTCACCCGCTCGCTCTACACCTCGCTCACCACGCTGTTACCACTGCTGGCCCTGATCTTCTTCGGAGGTAGCAGCCTGTTCTGGTTCGCTGTGGCCCTAACCATCGGCATTTCTGTTGGCAGCTGGTCGAGCATCGGCATCGCTCCGACCCTTCTGCCACTGCTGTCCCGTTGATGGAGACCCCAGTGCGGCGAGGCAGGGCAGGCCTTCTTGTCCCGATCGCCCTGTTGCTGTTCGCCCTCGCGGATCTTCGGGTCGAACTGCAGCTGTTGCTGGATCACGTGACCCTGACGGCACTGGGGTTTGCGATCCGGGCCCATCCCCTGGCCGTGTTGGTGCTGCTGCTGCAACCGTCGCTGTGGCGGCACTACCGCCGCTGAGTGTTGGCCAGCACGGATTCAGCCATCCAGCTCGCTTCTGCAGCTCCCGCTCCCGCTCAGTCAGATCGCTGGTAGTCAGCTGGCTCAATCGCTTCGCGGCCGGGTTCCATCCCAGCGATCCATGATCTCGGCCACTACCACCTCCTGACCGATCACCTGCAAGACCACCACCAACGGCAGGGCAATCAGCACGCCGGGCAGCCCCAACAGGGCTCCCAGGCAGAGCTGGGCCATCAGGGCCACGGTAGGGAGCAGGTTCACCGTTCGGCTGAGCAGCACCGGTGTGAGCAGAAAGGCCTCGCCGTTCTGCAGCACCAGCCGCAGCATCAGCACCTGCAGCACCTTGGCGGGCGAAACCAGCAGGGCCATGGCCAGGGGCAGCAGGGTGGCAGCCGTGGGACCGATGGTGGGCACGAACGTGAGCAGGGCACAGACCAGCGCGCTGAGCAGGGCCAGCGGCACGCCCAACAGGGAGAGTCCGGCCCAGGTGAGCAGACCCACCACTACGGCCGACAGGGTCATCCCGGCCAGCCAGCCCCCCAGGGCTTCGCGGCAGTCTCCCAGCAACTGCCGCATGCGCAGCCGGTAGAAGCGCGGGGTGGCCGCCACCACCAGTCCTTGATGGCTGCGGGGATCCAGGGCCAACAGGATGGCGAGCAGGACCATCAACACGAGCTGGATGGTGCTGTTGGCAGCACCACCGGCCACCCCGATCAGCTGGCCTCCGAGCGGTTGAAGATTCTCCCAGGTGCTGCCCTCCAGCAGTTGCTGTTCAAGCCGATCAAAGCCGGGCACGTTGGCGGCGAGTGCGGCCAGCTTCTGGGTCAGGGCGGGCAACAGCTGGATGAGGTCGTTCACCTGGGTGAACAGCTCCGGCAACAGCAGGCCGCCCAACTGGGTGCCGGCCACCAGCAGCACCAGCAGCACCAGGGCAAGGGCTGCCGGTCGGTTCAGGGGCAGCAACCGACGCAGCAGCGTGATCGGAACGTCGAGCGCCACCGCCAGAACGATCGCGCCGAACAGAATCAGCAACACCCATCGCAGCTCCCAGGTCAGGAGGCCCAGCACGATCAGGGCGAGGGCACCGAGCAGGGTGCGCGAACTCATGGCGCAGCGGCCCTCTGCGCCTTCCAGGGATCAAGAATGTCGCGGATCACGATTTCCCGCACGATCACCTGCAGGCACACGGCCAGGGGCAGGGCCAGCAGCAGGCCCAGAGGGCCGAACAGCACCGTGAACAGCAACTGGGCCATCAGGGTGAGGCCCGGGAGCAACTGGAGCTGGTGGTGCATCACCGAGGGAGTGATCACGTAACTCTCCAGGTTCTGAATCGCCACATAGAGGCCAAGCACCGCCAGGGCCTTCCAGGGGCTTTCCAGCAGGGCCACGGACATGGGAAACAGGGTGCTGAGGGTAGGGCCCACATTGGGGATCACGTTCAGCAGTCCGGCCAGCAGGGCGTTGGCGGCCACCAGCTTCACCCCGAGCAGAGACAGGCCGATGGCCGCCAGAACCCCCACGCAGGTGGAGCTGATCAGGACCCCTACCATCCAGGCACTGAGGGCATTGCCGCACTGAACCAGAACGGCGCGGAACCGCCTCCGATAAAACGACGGCACCAGGAGCAGCAGAGCCTCTCGGTACGCCTCCGGCTGGCTTGCGATCATCAGCGCCACCGCCACCACAAACAGGGTCTGGATCAGGCCGGCGCCGACATTGCCGGCCAGTCCAAGGATGCGAACGGCGCCGCCGCTGAGATGGGAGGCCAGATCACCGGCGGGATTGGCCCCTTGCAGCCCCTGCTGCAACCAGGAGAGAGTGCCATCGCTTCGGCCGTACAGCATCCTGCTGGCGCTGTCCATGGCCTGCCGAAGCAGTTCAAGCAAGGCACGACCAGCCTGGGGAATCTTCTGCAGGAGCTCTGAAAACTGCCCCACGAAGGCAGGGATCACGGCAGTGCCGACGACCAGCACCACAACCAGCAGCAGTGCGAGGCTGAGCAGAAGTGCCAGTGGGCGCGGACAGCGCAATCGATGGCGCAGCTGGCCCACCAGGGTGCAGAGCCCCATCGCCAGCACAACCGCGGCGAACACCAGAACCAAGGCCTCCCGCAGGCTCCAGAGGAGCAGCAGGGAGGCCACCAGGGCAGCAAGCCCGAGCCACTGGCCGAAGGTCACGATCCCATCCTCTGCTGGTCGAGCCTGGCCTCAGCTGGGATCAGGAGTCCTCGTCCTCGCTTTCCTTGTCTTCCTGGCCCGAAAATCCCAGACCATGGCTGTCGGCATAGCGCTCAGCGAAGCGCATGAACCGCTCGAAGTCGGTGGTGTTCTTCCAGGTGTAGGTGGCCTCCAGGGCGCTGGCCTTGCCGTTCACGAAGCGGGCCTTGACCTCGCGGGTCACCATCTCGCCTTCTTCGTCCTGCATGAACATGCCGGTGATGTCGCCCAATGCTTCGGGTGCCAGGGCCTGAGGCTCTTCGAATACGAACAGGGCCTGCCCGGTGCGGCCATCGCGGGAGCGGGTCAGACGGATATCGGGCACCACCGGCTCATCCACACCACGGAAGAACTGAATGGCGGCACCCATGATGGCTCGGGCAAAAACTGATCCTAGGCAGACACTGGCTCGCTGCCCAGCAGGTGACTCTCCAGCCGCATGGCGGCTTCCGTGTCGTTCAGGCCGCTGAGATCAAGCCGTCCCAGGCTGGGCGCAGGGTGACGATCCAGCTCGTGGTCGTAACAGCGGTCGTAGTAGTCGAGCATGGCCTTGCAGGCGCTGGCCCAGTCCTGGGCTGCGATCGCCTTCAGGGCAGCGTCCGTGCGCTGTGGACCCAGCCGCCGAGCGATCCGTCCGGTGGCCTGGCGCAGGCCGTCGGGATCCTGGAGGCCGTACACCGCCACCAACCGATCGATCCGTTCCGACTCGGTGCGCTGGATCTCCAACACCGGCGCCTGCAGCATCTGCTGCCAGAACGCCCGCGGAATCCGGCAGCGTCCCACCTGGGCGCTTTCGGCTTCCACCCAGATGGCGTCGGCGTTGCGTTGGTGCAGCAGCGCCAGCGCCAGTCGATTCTCGAAATGTTCGCTGGTCGGCTGTTCCGGTTGTCCGAGGCCGCCGAAGCTGCTGCCACGGTGATGGGCCAGGCCCTCCAGATCAATCACCGCCATCCCCCGGGCGGCCATTGCCTCCAGCAGATCGGTCTTGCCGCAGCCGGTACGTCCCCCCAGCAGCTGCAGCGGCCAGGGCTGCTCGAAGCTCTGCAGCACCCAGCGACGGAAGGCCTTGTAGCCCCCCTCCAGCAGGACCACCGGCAGATCCAGGGTGGAGGCCAGCCAGGCGACACTTCCCGAGCGCATGCCACCACGCCAGCAGTGCAGCCGCAGATCGGACACCTTCCGTGCTCCGCTGCAATCGGCGTTGGCCAGTTCGCTCAGCCTGTCTCCCAGGTCAACCAGCCTCGGACCGACCAGCTCCAGCCCGCGCCGAACCGCACTGGGGCGGCCCTGCTGTTTGTAGAGGGTGCCGATCTCGGCGCGCTCCTCATCGCTGAACAGGGGCAACGAGCAGGCGCCGGGGATGTGGCCCTGGCGGAACTCGCCGGGGCTGCGCACATCCACCATCGGTCCAGACGCCGCCAGAAAGGCACTGACCGGCAGTGCCGCAGGCTCTGCGGAGGTGCTGGCGATCCCAGGCAGCACCGTGGGATGCAGGTCAGAGGATCGGCTGTCGCGGAGGCTCATGGCGGTGGGGCGCTGCGCGTCATCAGACCCGACTGACATAGTGGGCCAACACTGGCTCCCCTTCTGGCTGGTTCCCCACCATGCTCTCCGGTTCCCCGGTTTCCGTCGCCGCCAGTGCGGCGCCAGATCAGCTGCTGGAGCGCTTCCTCTCCGCCTCCCCGCGTCAACGGCGCAGCCTGCTGGGCCAGCTTGAGAGCCGCGCCTCCGAGCTGGCTCCGCTGATCGGTGACCGCCTTGATGGCTGGGATGCCACCGGTGACGACTGGGCCCTGGGTTTTCTGCTGCAACTCCTGCTCAAGGCGGGCGATCAGGAGCTGCGCGAGCAGGTGCTGGCCCGCTATCCGGACGGCTGGCTGGCGGTGACCAGCGGTGCAGGGCTGGACTACGCCCCTCTGCAGCGCCATCTGATGCTGCAGGACTTCGAGGCGGCCGATCGGATCACCAGTGAGCTGTTGCGCCAGCTTGCCGGCAGCGGCGCCATGCAACGGGGCTACGTGTATTACAGCGAGGTGCCAGCTATTGCGGGCGTGGACCTGGAGAGCCTCGATCGGCTCTGGCTGGTCTATTCACGCGGTCGCTTCGGTTTCTCCGTTCAGGGTCGCCTGCTGGCCGCCTGTGGCGGTCGCTGGGAGCTGCTCTGGCCACGCCTGGGCTGGAAGCACGAGGGCCTCTGGACACGCTATCCAGGCTCCTTCACCTGGTCGATCGAGGCCCCCGAGGGACACATGCCCCTGGTCAACCAGTTGCGAGGGGTGCGGCTGATGGATGCACTGCTGCGCCATCCCGCCCTGCGGCAGCGCATCGAGAAGGCCGCGGGGTAGGGTCAATTCCGGCAGCTGCGGATCCTGATCTGTTGGCGTTGCGTTGGTCCGATTTCATCACTCCCTCCACATTGCAGCTGGCTCCGCTGGTGGAGTTGTTGCTGGAGCCGGTGCGCTGCGAGCGCACCCTGGCTGAGTTGCATCTGGGTCTCCAGGAGGCCCTGGTCAATGCCGTGCGCCATGGCAACGGCTGTGATCCGCGCAAATGCCTGCGGATTCGCCGCATCCAGACGCCGCGCTGGCTGGTCTGGCAGGTGCAGGATGAGGGACCTGGTGTGCCGGCAGGCCATCGCGGCCACGCCTTGCCTGACCACGAGGACACCCCCTGCGGCCGGGGCCTGTTCCTGATCCACCATTGCTTTGATGATGTGCGCTGGAGCGGTCGCGGGAACCGCCTCCAACTGGCCGTTCGGCGCTCCCGCTTCAACGCCCGTGGCTTGGACAGCCCGGATCACTGATCTCCTGACGCAGCCAGGCCAGGCCATGCTCCAACAACGCGATCGCCCGCTCCCGCGCTGCGGTTGAGCTGGTCGAGGCCGGGCTGTCCTCTCCGAGCAGCTGCACCAGGGCCGCCGCAATCTGCTCCGCGCCACGGCGCGGCCGTTGGGCCTTGAGGGCGTGCCAGTCACGGTCTCCGATGCTGAGGCTGCGATGCAGAGCCACGGCTTGCTCCAGGGCCTGCGGGGGCCAGTCCCGTTTCACAGCAGCTGACTGGGTCACTGGACAACACACAACGGCGGCGCCCATCCTGGCGGGATGCCTCACCCCACGCGCCGCACCCGCCCGATCGGTGCCCTGCATCAGCTGGCTGCCGTGCTCACCATGGCCAGTGCAGCTCCTCGGCAGCTCGGACAGGCTGCCTGGCAACGTCGCCAACGGCAACGGCTAGCCATTGCCCAGCGCCTGCTCGATCCCCTGCCCCAGGGGCTGCGGCAACCCCAGGCTGGACGCCACTTCTGGGTCGGCCTGAGGGGAGCCGGTGCCGGCCTGATCCTGGCCTGGTGGCTTCAACGCTGAGCTGCACCCGCCGGACAGCGGTTCGGCTCAGAGCGGTTTGCGGGCGGTCCAGACGCGGGTCATGAAATGGGATTCGGCAGCAATGTCTTCGAATCCGGCCTCCGTCAGCCGCGCGTCGATGTCGTCCTCGATGTAGTGCCGGAAGTAAGGCTCGTGGAAGACCCGCCGGAAATTCTCCATCGGCGCGGCGAACTCCGGCGAATCGTTCAGCTGCACCGAATCCGCCAGCACCAGCACGCCACCGGGCTCCAGCACCCGCTGGATCTCGTTGAGCACGGCCTGCCTTGCCGACCCCGGCAGCTCATGCAGCAGAAACACGCAGGTGGCGCCCTGCAGGCTGGCCTCAGCGAAGGGCAGCGTTTCGGCATTGCCCTGGATCAGCTGGGGCAGCTCGCCAGGCAGCTCGGCGAGCCAGCGATTGGCCTGCCGCAGGTAAGCGGTGGAAAGATCGATGCCGATCAACTGGGCCTTGGGCAGGGCACCACGCAGCTGGCGCAGGGTGCGACCGGTACCGGTGGCCACGTCGAGCACCCGCAGGCAGCCCGGGGGCCGATCGGTGAAGGCCTTGAGGCCCTGAACCAGGGGGCCGAGGACCCGTCGCCGCATCGGATCGGCGGTGCCGTTGAACAACAGCTCCACCTGCAGGTCATACAGGGCGGCGGAGTGGTCGCTGAGGTAACCGTCGGTCTGGTGATGGAAATTCTGGAGGTAGTAGTCCGGGTAGGCAGCGGGATCGATGGTGCGGGGCAGGTCGCGCACCTTCCGCTCCCGGCGGCGGGTCCAGGTGGCCGGAATATCGAGCCAGATCAGCGGGTACCGGCTGGCCCAGTCAAGCCAGGGGGCATCGAACAGCAGGGAGGCCGGATAGAGGCCCTGTTCCGCCTCCTGCCAGTCCCGATCCAGCAGACGTTGCATCGATGCCTGCAGCATGGCCAGCAGGGCCGGTGGCACCGGCACCGTGCGGGCGCTGACCTCAGGACTGATCAGGTCCATGAGGCGGCTGCTCACTTCCTTGTGGGCCAGCCCGACCAGACTCTTGCCCTGCTGCAGGGTGTGATAAGCCAGCTTGCTGAGCTGATCGGACATGGAAGGGCCGAAGCGACAACGTCTGGGTGCATTCCAACGGATTGGAATGCTCATCCGTGAGCCAGGATCCTGATCAGCTTCGCGATCGGATCCGTTCCTGAGACCTGATCCGTACACATGATCCGTTTTGAGATCTGCTCAGCCTTGCGCTCTGCAATGCCCTGGGATGCGAGGTTTCCTGCGATGCGGTCAAGCCTCAGGCTTCAGATGTCGTAGTAGAGGCTGAATTCGCAGGGGTGGGGGCGCTGACGCAGCTGCTGCACCTCCGCGTGCTTGAGCGCGATCCAGTTGGCGACGAAATCCTCGCTGAACACGCCGCCCGCCAGCAGGTAGTCCTGGTCAGCCTCCAGGGCCTCGAGAGCGCCACTGAGGGAGGCCGGAAGCGATGCAATTCGGGCCCGTTGATCGGCCGGAAGTGCGATCAGATCCCCATCGATGCCGTCACCGGGATCGATCTGGTTCCTGATTCCATCCAGTCCGGCCATCAGCATCGCCGAGAAGGCAAGGTAGGGATTGGCCAGGCCATCGCCGGATCGGAACTCCAGCCGTTTGGCCCTGGGGCTGGGGCCCGTGATCGGAATGCGGACGGCCGCTGAGCGGTTGCCCTGGGAATACACCAGGTTCACCGGCGCTGGGAAGCCCGACACCAGACGCCTGTAACTGTTCGTGCCCGGGTTGGTGAAGGCCAGAACGCTGGGCGCATGGCGCAGCAGACCGCCGATGTACCAGCGAGCGGTCTGGGAGAGGTTGGCGTAGGTGCCCTCCCCGAAGAACAGGGGCTGGCCAGCCTTCCAGAGACTCTGGTGGACAGGCAGTCCAGAGCCGTTCGCGCCAAAGACTGGCTGCGGCATGAAAGTGGCCGACCGTCCATATTTTCTGGCCAGTTTGCGCACCATATAGCGGGTGATCATCAGGTTGTCCGCCGCGCTGATCAACTCCGCATCCTTCATGCCCAGTGCGTGCTGCCCCGATGCCGTCACCGCATGGTGATGCTTGTCCATCGGAACCCCGAGTGAGCCCAGCAACAGCACCATCTCGCTGCGCAAGTCCTGATCGGCGTCGCTGCGGTTGCCGCCGTCGTCGACGTGGCCCTGGTTCCAGGCAGCCTCAATCGACTCGATGCTGTAGGAGCAGCCCGCCTCGCTGGAGCTGTAGCGCACGTCGTCAAAGAGGAAGAATTCCGGTTGGGGCGCGAAGTACGCCGTGTCGGCAAGACCGGTCGAGCCCAGATAGGTGAAGGCCCTCTGGGCCAGGGAGCGGGGACAGCGGCCTGTGGGCTTGGCGCTGCGGGGCTCCTGGATGGAACAGATCAGGCTGAGGGTCCTGTGGCTTTGGAAGGGATCAATCCAGGCGGTGCCGGGATCGGGCACCAAGGCGATCGCTGAGTCCTGAACCGGATTCCAGCCGCGGAATACCGAACCGTCCCAGGCGAGCCCGTCGGCAAAAGCCCGGGCGTTGACCTGGTCAGCGCACACGGTGAGGTGCTGCCATCTGCCATGAAGATCAGCGACTTTGAGGTCGATCAGTTCGATTCCCTCGTCCTTGATCTGGCTCAGAACGTCCCGGGCGGTTTGGGCCATGACGAAGTGGTGGGGGGAGCCCGCGCAGACCACGGGTTGACTGAACGGTAGGGATCGCCCCGAAGCTCACTCGCCAGGTCTGGTCCGATGGCGCCACTTTGCGTAACCGTTTCTGTCAAGTTGCCGAGATCGCGCCTGGCAGCAGGAATGTTGCCGGTTGGTGAGTGCTAGTTTCCGCTGCAGGTGCGTCGATCCACAACACCCATGCGCGATGCCATCACTGGTTTGATCGGCCGCTACGACCAGCTCGGTCGTTATTTCGATCGCGATGCCATCGACCGCATCAAGGGCTTTTACTCCCAGTCCGCCCTTCGTCTGGCGGCCGTGGAGCTGATCAACCGAGACGCCGCCGAGATCGTTCGCGAAGCCTCGCAACGGCTCTGGAAAGAGGATCCTGAACTGATCCTGCCGGGAGGAAATGCTTACACCACCCGTCGTCTGGCCGCCTGTCTGCGGGACATGGACTATTTCCTCCGTTATGCCAGCTACGCCCTGATCGCTGACGACGCCACGATCCTCAACGAACGGGTGCTCAACGGTCTCGACGACACGTACAAGAGCCTTGGGGTTCCCACCGGTCCCACCGTCCGGGGGATCGCCCTGCTGGGTGAGGTGGTGTGTGAACAATTGTCCGAGGCCGGAGTTGCTGAGGCGGCCGTGCTGGCCTCGGTCGTGAAGGCTCCTTTTGATCACCTCTGCCGTGGTCTGGCCTCCACCAACGTGCGTGCCCGCTGACCAGCAGCAGCTCTCTGTTTAGGCTCAATCGTCTCACCCCCTTCCGCCCTCGGTCTTGGTCTCCACTCCTGCCCGTCCGCCCGTCGGCGATCACCAGCTCAGCGAATCTCACCGCTGCACGCTCGGCCCGATCGCCACACCGGATCGTCTTCTGCTCGGACCCGGGCCCTCCAATGCCCATCCCACGGTGCTTCAGGCCCTGTCCCGGACGCCAATCGGCCATCTCGATCCGCTCTACGTGGAGTTGATGGGCGAGGTGCAGGAGCTTCTGCGCTACGCCTGGCAGACCGACAATCGCCTCACCATTCCGATGAGCGGCACCGGCAGTGCCGCCATGGAAGCCACCCTGGCCAACACGGTGGAACCGGGTGACAAGGTGCTGGTGGCCGTGAAGGGCTACTTCGGCCTCCGACTGGCGGATATGGCCGGCCGCTACCGGGCGGAGGTGGCCACGATCGAACGCCCCTGGGGCGAGGCGTTCACCCTGGAGGAGATCGAGGCGGCGCTGCAACACCATCGCCCCGCCATCCTGGCGATGGTGCATGCCGAAACCTCCACCGGGGTCTGCCAGCCCATGGAGGGCATCGGTGAGCTCTGCCGGCAATACGACTGCCTGCTCCTGCTCGACACCGTGACCTCCCTGGGGGCGATCCCCGTCTTCCTGGATGACTGGAAGGTGGATCTGGCCTACAGCTGCAGCCAGAAGGGCCTCAGCTGCCCTCCAGGCCTCGGTCCCTTCACCATGGGGCCCCGGGCCGAGGCCAAACTGGCGGCCCGGCCGGACAAGGTGCCGAACTGGTATCTCGACGTGAGCCTGCTGAACCAGTACTGGGGCAGCAACCGGGTGTATCACCACACCGCCCCGGTGAACATGAACTTCGGCATGCGCGAGGCCCTGCGTCTGCTGGCTGAAGAGGGTCTGGAGAATGCCTGGGCCCGTCACCGGGCCAATGCGGAGCGCCTCTGGATCGGTCTGGAGCGCCTCGGTCTCGAGCCCCACGTCCCTGAAGAGCTGCGGCTGCCCACCCTCACGACCGTGCGCATTCCGGAGGGCGTGGATGGCAAGGCCTTCAGCCTCCATCTGCTCAACACCCATGGCATCGAGGTCGGTGGTGGTCTCGGTGTGCTGGCCGGCAAGGTCTGGCGCATCGGTCTGATGGGCTTCAACAGTCGCGCCGAGAACGTCGATCGGCTGCTGGATCTGTTCGAGGCCGAGCTGCCTGCCTTCCGCTCCGCCGCTGCCTGAACCAGGCCGTGAGCTGAGCTCCAGCCTGCTCGCCGCGCACCCCGCCCACCACGGTCATCGCGTGGTGGGCGCTGGGATCGCTGGCCAGATCCAGGCACCCCCCCAATGCGCCCCGCTTGGGATCCGGGGCGCCATAGACCACCCGTCCGACCCGCGCCTGCACCAGGGCGCCGGCACACATCGGGCAGGGCTCGAGGGTCACCACCAGGGTGCAGGCGTTGAAACGCCAGTCGCCGAGCAACAGCGCCGCCTGGCGCAGGGCCACCAGCTCGGCGTGCCCCAGCGGGTCCATCTCGCGATGGCGCCGATTGCTGCCCCAACCGATGCAGCGTCCCTGGGCATCCAGCATCGCGGCCGCGACCGGAATCTCACCGGTTTCCCCCACAGCGGCTGCATGGCGCAGCAACCGATCCATCCAGCTCTCCAGCCTGGTGTGCTCGATCGGTGCTCTTGATGCCAGCTCGGCAGGCCTGTGGTTCTGATCGGGCAGGAGTTGAGGATCCCCCGAACCGAGCGGATCATCAAGGAGCTGTTGGGTCGGCAAGGGCTGGTGGGGGCCGGTCGTCCCGACGGAGTGTCGGCATCGATCGTGGCAGCGGGGCGAGCCCGGCCAAACCAGGGCCTGAACCATGCTGCGCCCCTCAGGTGAGAATGGGAGACCTTGACCGTCCGCCGTTGGCCAGCGCGCCACCAGCTCTGCGGGCCGCCTCGCCCCTGCCCTTTGCCGATCCTGCCCAGCCGGATGCGGCCCTGGAGTCGTTTCTGCATCGGGCTGCCAGCCAGCTCACGGCCTGGATGGGCAGCAGCCTGGCCCGCTCGCCTCTGCCTGGTCTGAGTGTGCTTCCCAGCGCGGTACCTGAGGCTTTCGGCCTGCCATCGGAAGCCTTGCTGGCCGATCTCCAGCAACTGATGGATGGGGCCTACAACCCCCACCACCCCGGAGCCCTGGCCCACCTGGACCCCCCGCCCCTGGCGGCCTCGATCGTGGGCGATCTGATCTGCGCCGGTCTCAACAACAACCTGCTGGCGGAGGAGCTCTCCCCCAGCCTCAGTAGGCTGGAGCGCAGTCTCTGCAGCTGGCTGGCCGAAGCGATCGGTCTGCCGGCCGGTGCCGGTGGCATCCCGGCCAGCGGTGGCAGCCTCAGCAACCTGATGGCTCTGGTACTGGCACGCCACCGCGCTGGCCTGGCCTGTTGCGGCCAGGCGGTGGTGCTCTGCAGCCAGGATGCCCATGTGTCCCTGGCCAAGGCCCTCACGGTGATGGGACTGCCGGCCACGGCCCTGCTCACGCTGCCGACCGATGCCTCGGGCGGTCTTGCCATCGAGGCTCTGGAGAGCAGGCTGAAGACACTGCGAACCCAGGGAGTGCCGGTTCTGGCTGTGGTGGCCACCGCCGGCACCACCGTGCGGGGAGCGGTGGATCCCCTCGAGCCGGTGGCGGATCTGTGCCGGCGCCAGGGGATCTGGTTGCACGTGGATGGGGCGATCGGAGCGGTGTACGCCCTCAGTGATCGCCATTGCCACCGGGTGGCGGGTCTGGCTCAGGCGGATTCGATCACCCTCAATCCCCAGAAGCTTCTGGGCATCACCAAAACCTCCTCCTTGCTGTTGCTGGCTGATCCGGCAGGTCTGGAGGAGGTGTTCGGCACGGGGCTTCCTTACATGGAGCCCAGCTGGGGGGGCAGCCATGGCGGCGAGGCAGGGCTGCAGGGCACCCGTCCCGCCGAAATCCTCAAGCTCTGGCTGGGCCTTCGGCAACTGGGCCTGGCGGGAATCGAAGCGGTGCTGGATGGCGCCATCGAGCGGCGGCGACATCTGCGCCAGCTGCTGGCCTCTGGTGACCGGCTCGACCTCAAGGACGGCCAGCTGCACCTTCTCGCCTTCTGCCCCGCCGGCTATGACGCCGAGCAGGCCACCCACTGGAGCGCCGAAACCCGCCAGCGCCTTCTGGCCGAGCAGTTGATGCTGTCGCGGCCCCTGTACGGCGGCCGCCATCACCTCAAGGCCGTGCTCGGCAACCCCCACACCAGGGCCGAACACCTGGAGCGGCTGGCGCAGCTGGTGCACGCCTCGCTTCTGCCGCAGCTCTGAAGACGACCAGGCCTGATCACCATTTCAGACCCATTTCTTTTGCACTGCCAACCCCAATCCCGTTTCATTTCCCGCTCCCTCACCAACCCCTATGGACCCATCCGCTCCGGAGACGCCCGACAAGCTCGCTTCCGCACCGTCTCGCTCCGACGATGCCGCCAGCCCAGCCAGGGGCTCAGGAGCGTCTGATCCCCCTGCCGGTGTCGAACGGGATCGGCGGCGTGGCCAGTGGGTGGCCGTCGTCACCGGGGCCCTGTCGATCCTGATCGGAGTGGCCTACCTGGTGTTGATCACGGTTCTGGATCGTCAGGGTCCCCTGCTGCCGCCTCCGCCGGAGGCCTTCGGCGTGGCGGCAGTGCGGTCTGCTCCGGCCGCTGCAGGGGCTCCACGACGCGGCGCAGGGCCAGATCGAGAAAGCGGCGCAGGGCTCCTTCCCGCCGGTTGAGCTCGAACTGGCGTTGCACCACCTCCTGCAGGCCGCCATCCCCCCAGTCCTGGTCCTGGTCGAAGTAGGTGATGAAGCTCCGCCCTGCCACCCGGGTCAGCCAGGCGGCGCTGACCGCCTGAATCGCGCGACCCACCAGCAGGGTCGGCAGCTGCAGGCTGAGAGCCCCGCTCAACAGGCTCACGCCCCCCTTGATCAGCCCCAGCCCCGCCAGGGTGCGACCCACCGAGAGGGCCAGATCCTGAGCTGAGGCGCGGCTGAGGGTGATGCCGTAGATCCGGCCGATCTCCACCACCATCTGGGCATTCACGGCGGCGGCACCGAGCAGATCCACCCCTGGCAGGGGCGTGACCGCCAACACCCCGGCACTGATCCACATGTAGCGATCCACGATCCGGTCCGCATCGCTGCGGCGCTGGC
This sequence comes from Synechococcus sp. CCY9202, assembly GCF_034931685.1. Classification (NCBI taxonomy): domain Bacteria; kingdom Bacillati; phylum Cyanobacteriota; class Cyanophyceae; order Synechococcales; family Synechococcaceae; genus Synechococcus; species Synechococcus sp. CCY9202. The sequence goes on along the minus strand of NZ_JAYGID010000052.1, from coordinate 55,230 downwards.
GGGCCAGCAGGGCGCGGCTGGCCTCACTCAGTCGGCGGCTCTGCAAAAGGATGTTGTCGGCGATCAGCTCTTCGCCGTCGCTGTGCAGCACCGCCGCCAGCCGGCCCAGCAGGGCGTCGACTTCAGGCGGAGGCTGCAGCGGACGGCCCCCTGGCATCGGCACGCTCTGGGGAGACGCACTGGCACTGACCACATCAGCGGCGGTGAGGCGGCCCTGGCAACGTTGGCGCAGCAGAGCCAGCAGCCGCTGTTCCTCCCGTTCACCGCGCAGGTCGCACTTGTTCAGCACCAGCAGCAGGCGTTTGCCCAGCCCGGCCAGGGTGTCGAACACCTCCAGCTCGCTGGCCCGCAGATCTCCGTCCACCACCAGCAGCAACAGATCGGCCCGGGCCGCCTGATCGCGGGCGGCCTGCTCCCGTCGCTGCCCATCGACGCCGGCCTCCAGGATGCCGGGTGTGTCCACCAGGATCACCGCCCGGCGCAATCCCCGCAGCCGCAGCCGGTAGCGGTTCGAGCCGAAGGTGGATCCCATCGGGGCCCCCACCTCTCCCACCAGCTCGCCCAGCAGGGCGCGGATCAGGGAGGTCTTGCCGGCCGAACCACTGCCGAACAGCACGATCACCAGATCGCCGCGCTCCAGCTCCGCCTGCACCCGCTCCCGCTCCTGCCGCAGGGCCTCGCGAGCCACCGCATCCCGGACGCGATCGAGGGTGGCATCAATCGAGGCCAGCTGGCTCTGGGCCGCCTCCTGGCGATTGTTCGGTGGCGGCGGCAGCTCACCAGCGGCAGAGCCGCTGCGGCTGGAACGGCCGAGGCGCCGTCCTCCCTGGAGCCAGGGCCACACCAACCGGGCCAGGACCAGCAGCAGCCCGGCCAGCAGCAGCAGGGCGATCGGGCCCACCAGCCAGCCTGGGAGCCAGTAGCTCAACTGCCAGAGCAGCTGATTCACGGTCTGCAGCACCATGCCCACCAGCACCAGCACCGCCAGGGCGACGACGAGCCAGATCCAGGGCCTGGCGGGCAGCTTCATGGTGTTGGGCTCGTGGTGCCTGCGCCTCGGACCAGATCGCCCCAGAGGCCCGCGGCCAGGGCACTGCTGGCGTGGGTGGGGCGGTTGTCGTCATTGCCGAGCCAGACGCCAATCACCCAGTGGCGCCGGGGCTCGAACCCCACGAAGAGCAGATCCCTGCCCTCGTTGGTGGTGCCGGTCTTGCCACCCTCCTGCCCCCCCAGGTAGGCGGCGCTGCCGGTGCCACTGCGCACCACCGCGCGCAACAGATCCTGGAGAGCGCGGGCCGTGGCTTCGCTGCTCACCCGCCTGCCAGGGGCAACGGTGGCGGTGGGCTGACGCCCGCCTGGATCGCTCTCGCCACGGCTACTGCCCGCGGCACTGCCCGCCGCACTGGCTTTGCAGCGCTGGAGGGTGGCGGGATCGGCCAGCCGAGCACCCCCGCCACAGAGTTCCGCATCGGTGAGGCGGCGGATCGTGCTGGGCTGATGCCAGAGGCCGTTGTTGGCGATGGCGGCGTAGGCACCGGTGAGTTCCAGCAGCGTCACTTCGCTCTGTCCCAGGGCCAACCCCGGCACGGCCGCCAGGGGGCTGCTGATGCCGAGCACGCGGGCCTTGTTCACCACCGCCTCCAGGCCGACCCGCTGGGTGAGCCGCAGCGCAGCGGTGTTGCTGCTGCGCGCCAGGGCCTGCCGCAGGCTGAGGCTGCCGCCGCAAGTGCTGGCGAAGAACTGCCCACGCCATTGCAGGGGGCCGCAGCCGATCCGATCTCCCGGCCTGGCCCCCTTCTCCAGGGCCACTAGATAGGGCACCAGCTTGAAGGTGCTGCCCGGCTGGCGCAGGGCCATCGAGGCGCGGTTGAACTGGCTCTGGCGATAGTCGCGGCCGCCGGCGATGGCCAGGATGCCGCCGCTGCGACTGTCGAGCACCACCACGGCACCCTGGCTGACGCCGCTGAAGGCCGGCCGAGCCAGGGAGTCGCGCAGCTGCCGTTCCACCCGTTGTTGCAGGGCTGGATCGAGGTGGGTATCGATCAGAAAGTTGCCCTCCTGTGCCACCTCCTGCCCCACCAGGGCCTCCAGATCACGGCGCACCTGATCGCTGTAGAACGGGGCATTGCGGCCAGGTCCATTGGATCGGCAGGCCTGTGGAGCGAGCTGCACCGGACGGCGGCGGGCCCGGCGGGCCGCATCGCGACCGATCCGGCCGGTGTCCGCCATCTTGGCCAGCACACGGTTGCGAGAGTCCAGAGCGGCCTTGGGCGCCACACAGGGATCATTGCCGTTAGGGGAGGGCAGCAGCCCCACCAACAGGGCGGCCTCCTCCAGCTCCAGGCGAGCGGCCGGTTTGTCGAAGTAGTGGCGGGCGGCATCCTCAAAGCCCCAGCCCACCCCGAGGTAGACACGGTTGAGATAACTCAGCAGCAGATCGGCCTTGCTGAAGCGGGCTTCCAGCTGAAGGGCCACCAGCAGCTCCCGCCACTTGCGACCCAGTGTTTCCCCCTGTCCCACCTGCTCCGGATACAGGCTGCGGGCCAGCTGCTGGGTGAGGGTGCTGCCACCTTCCAGCACGCGGCCGCCCACCAGGTTGGTCACCAGGGCCCGGCCTGTCCCGATGGGATCCACCCCCGGATGCCACCAGAAGCGGCTGTCCTCACTGGCCAGCAGTGCATCGATCAACACACCCGGGTAGTCCCGCAAGGCGGCCAGCTCGCGATGCTCCACGCCCTCCGCCGAGCTGAGCGGCCGGTTGTTGCGGTCGTAGAGCGCCAAGGGTCCGCGCACGTTGGCCAGACTGCCGCGGATCGGCGCCTGCCACAGGGCCAGGCCCAGGAGCAGAGCCCCGCCACCGGCCAGACCGGCCAGGGCAAGGCAGGTGCCCAGCAGCAGGGGGGCCAGGCGGCGCTGCATCGGCTGGCGGAACACCAGCAGCGGCACCGGCCCGCGTTCTTCCGGGCCGAAAGCCACGGCGTCGCCGTCCCGCAGCAGCAGCTCCTGCACGCGCCGCCCCTGCCACCAGAGGCCGTTGGTGGAGCCGGCGTCCTGAAGCAGCCAATGCTGACCGCGCCATTCCAGGCGTGCGTGCTCACGACTCACGGCCGGGTGATCGATCACGATCTCCAGGTCGGGATCCCGGCCGATGCGCCAGAGACCGCCATGCAGGCGGAGCGTGCGCTCAGGCTTGATCTGCTCAAGTGTGGTGCTTACAGCTTCGGCATGCTCTGCTGCTGCAGCGGAGGCCGATGGAGGCCCACCTCGCTCGGGAGATGCGGTGCCATGGCCATGGCGCGGCAGGGGATCCCTCCGGGAGCCATCGAGGCCGTAGAGCTCCAGTTGCGCTGCTGCCAGAGGGAGACCGGTCATGCCACCGAACGGGGCCGGCCAAGCAGATCCAGCAGGAAACAGGCCACGGCCACGTTGATCGCCACGTCCGCCAGGTTGAACACCGGAAAGCTCACCGGCACGAACTCCAGGAAATCCACCACGGCTCCAAGGCGCCAGCGATCGACACCATTGCCGATGGCTCCCCCCAGCAAGCATGCGCAACCGGATGCTTGCCAGACCCCCATGCGGGGCTGGGCCAGAAGCCACAGCACCAACCCCAGGGCCACCAGCAGGCTCACCAGACCCAGGGCGACGGTGGAGCCGGTGAACAGGCTGAAGGCGGCTCCGGTGTTGAATACCAGGCGCAGTTGCAGGATCCCGGGAATCAGGGTGTCCACCTGACCGGCGGCCAGTTGCTTCAAGGCCCAGTGCTTGCTGAGCTGATCCAGGATCACCAGCAGAGCCGCCAGTCCCAGGCAGAGCAGCTGGCGGCGGTTGGGTCGGCGCCAGAGGGTTGAAAGGATCATGAGGGCAGGAGCAGCAGGCGCCGCAGCAGCAGGGCCACCACGGCAACGGCGCAGCAGAGCATCAGCTGGGGCAAGAGGGGCCCGATCGAATAGCTCATCAGCAACGGCACCAGGGTGCCGCTCCAACGGCCTGCCAGAGCCCCGAGCAGCAGGTTGGCGATGCCGCACAACTGAATCACCAGCAGGCCGATGGCGGCAGCACCGGCCAGGGAGAGGGGGTCGTTCATGCCCGGCTGGCGGGCCAGACGGCCCGTCAGCCAGGCCGCCGGCAGAAACCCGGCCAGATAGCCGAAGCCGGGATCCAGCACATAGGAGGGGCCACCACCGCCATAGAACACCGGCAGCTGGAACAGCCCCACGCTGAGGTACGCAACGGCCGCGAGCATGCTGCTGCGCGGGCCGCAGACCAGCGCCGTGAGCAACAGGCCGGGGACCTGCAGGGTGATCGGCAGGCTGACCAGCGTCCAGGCACCCGTGAGATCGTCCAGACCTCCAGAGGGAAGGGGAACGGCAGCCTGGATCAGGCCTCCAACCAGGATGAGCAGGAGTCCGGCGATGGCGCCGCTCCAGGTGGCAAGGGCCCGCAACGGCACAACCAAAGGGCTGGCGCCATCCTGCTGCAGCTAGGTTCACCTGACCAGACACCCTCGGGCCAGACAGGTTCGGGGGCGGAGTTCAGGCCCATGCCACCCAGACAGCCCGAACAGGCACCTCCGCCAGGCCAAGGCGTTCCGATCGAGGCCGCAGCCTCGGGTGAGGCGGCATCAGGTGATGCCGTGAAGGACGTTGGTGGACATGACCATCCGGGACAGGAAGACGCGGCAACCGCGATTCCCCAGGAACCCGAGACGGTTGCTCTCCAGATTGGAGCGAGGGTCGAGGTATGCCGGCCCTTGCGCTATCTGAAGACTTCTGACCCGATGCCGATGTTGCGCCCCCCCGATCTGGTCGATCCGGGCGAGGTCGGCACGGTCACAGCCATCCGGATGATGGGTCAGGTCTCGGTGCGATTCCGTCGCGGCAGCTTCCTGATCAACAGCGATGATCTGAAGCTCTGCTGAGCATCTGAGTAACCTCGCTGACCAGCTCAGACCGAGTCAGGGCAAGGCGACACCGTCAGGTCGATAACGGGTGGGCTGTCCAGACGGCTGCGGCTCCTTCCAACGCCGCGGTCGGTCCACAGAGGCTGAGGTGGGGACGGCGCAGGCAACGCTGTGCCGCTGCCTGAAGGGCTGCACCATCGAACTGGCCGGCTCGCTCCAGGGCCTGGTCCACGTAATCCGTGGGAAGTCCATGGCCCAACACCAGGGCCAGACGGTCGGCGATCTGGCCGCAGGTCTGCCGGCCCATGGCGTCCTGACCACGGAACTTGGCCAGGGCCAGCTCCAGTTCCTCAGCGTCCAGCGGGTGCTCCAGCAGTCGCTGCCATTCGTCCAGCAGCGAGCGGCAGGCATCGGCGGCGCGATCGGCCGACGTGGAGAGGTGGAACACGAACGGGGCGGCGCCGCGGCGGGCGGGCAGGTGGACACCCACGTCGTAGGCCAGCCCCTGCTCTTCGCGCATCACGACGAACAGGCGGCTGGACATCCCCATGCCCAGATGGCTGTGCAGCAGCCGCAGGGCCAGACCATCCTGTTCGCCCAGGGGCACGGTGGCTGCACCGAGCATCAGCACCATCTGTTCGGTGTCCTGGGAACAGAGGGCCAGGCGCTCCCCCGGCCACCCCAGGGGACCAGTCCCCTTCAACGGCGCCTGGCTGCTCCAGGGTGACGCCTCCAGGCTGCGCTGCAGAAGCGTGATCAACGACTGAGGCACATCACCGCAGAGCACCAGCACGGCGCCGTGCGCCCCGAGGGTCTGGCGCAGCGGATCCAGGGCCTCCAGCTCCAGGCCCTGCAGGTCCGCCTCGAGCCCCAGGGGGTCATGACCGTAGGGCCCGTTCCCATAAAGCTGCTGGCGTAGACGGTCGTGGCAGAGCTGGAACGGATCCTCCTTCTGGCGCTGCAGGGCCTGCAGATTGAGCTGCCGCTCCAGCTCAAACTGATCGGCTCGCAGCCAGGGGCTCTGCACCATGGTCAGCAGCAGCGGCAGGAGCAGATCGGCATCCTCCCTGGCGCATTTGAGGCTCAGCAGCAGGTTGTCTTCGGAGGCCTCGCAGCGGAGCGCGGCGCCGCATCCCTCCACCAGATCGGCGAGGGCCTCCGGACCCAGGTCGCCGCAGCCGCGGGTCATCAGGCCAGCCAGAATCTGGTGGGCACCGCAGGCTCCCGCTGGATCGAGGCTGCTGCCTCCCCGGATCCAGAGCCGTGCCGACAGGATCGCCGGCCCGGGGCGATGGACCACCGCCAGGGGCAGGCCGCCCGGCAGCAGCATGGTCTCCGGCGTGGTGCGGAACAAAGACAACGTCGGGAGGGGCATCAGGCGGGAACGGCCTCCAGCACGCAGGCCAGGGCTGGATCAAACAGGGGCAGCATGCTCTGCTGCAGGCGAGCGGGGCTCCAGGTCTCGAGCAGCTGCAGGGGTTGCTCGAGAGGAGCATGGCGGCCCCAGAGCCCATTGGCGCCGATCAGTCCGGCTACCCCACCAGCGGCTTCGAGCCCGAATCGATAGGCATGCGCCACCAGGCGCCGACTTCGCTGCCACTCGGCCTCCGGCAGGGCCGTCTCGCCGAGCTCCTGCCACACCTGGGCGATCACCCGGCGCACTTCCGGCAGATCCTCGGGCTCGCAAACCGCTTCCAGCAGCGCCAGGCTGCCGCACTCGAGCACGTGCAGGTCGAGATCGACGCTCTCAACGATCCGCAGATCTTCCCGCAACCGATCCACCAGCCGGCTGCGACGCCCCTCCGCCAGGGCGGTGGTGAGCAGGTCGGCGCCCATCACGGCCTCCTGCTCAACGGCCGCGGGCAGGGCCCAGGCCATCAGCAGGCGGGCAGCTTCCAGCCTGGGGATGGCGAGACGGTGGACTCCAGGGCGGAGACGCAGGGCCGGCGGCGAGGGTGGATCGCTGCTGGCGTCGAGCTCGGCCAGGGCACTGCCGCTCAGCTGATCGAACCGCTGGTCCGCGGCCAGGGGACCCGTCTCCAGGCAGCCGCTGAGGGCCAGGATGCAACGGTCTGCCCCATAGAGCCGCCGCTGGAACTCGCCCATCACAGCGGGCGTGTGCTGCAGCAGGGCGTCGCGGCGGCCCAGGATCGGCAATCCATAGGGGTGATCCGGGCAGGCCAGAGCGAGCAGGCGCTGCATGGCGATCTCCTCGGGCTGGTCTTCGCTCTGGGCCAGTTCCTCCAGCACCACCTGGCGCTCCATGGCGAAGGCCTCCTCCTCCAGGCGAGGGCGCAGCACCAGATCCAGCAGCAGATCGAGGGCCTGATCGGCCGCGTCGGGTGGAATCAGCACGTGATAGTGCACGTCATCGAAGCCGGTGGCGGCATTGCTGCTGCCACCCAGGGCCTCGATGCGCCGGTCAAACTCACCGGCCTCGAGGTGGGCACTGCCCTTGAACACCATGTGCTCGAGAAAGTGGGCCACACCGCTCTCCTGCGGAGCCTCCCAGGCACTGCCGGCCCGGCACCAGAGGTTGAGGCAGATGAGCGGCGCGTCCGGCAGGGACAGGCTGACCACCGGAGCCCCGTTGGCGAGATGGTCGAGCTGAGGGGGCGCCAGCTCCGGCAGCAGCAGCGGCGACGCCCCCTGGGGCACGGCAACGGGCACGGTGGCAGACGCATGGCAGGATCTGCATTCTGCTGCTGCCACCGGCGGCACGCGCCCGTCCCTGCCGCCCATGCCCAGCACTGAGGCCCAGCGCGCCGAGGGTGTCCATCCCCTGGTGGATGCTCTGGCCGAGAGAATCCGCCAGCAATGGGCGCTCCTGCCGGAGCTGGCACCGCTGGCGGTGGACCCAGCCCTGGAGGCCATCACCGGCAGCCTCGATGGCGAGCACCTGTTCATCCGCAACGAACTGCGTCAGTGCCGTGGGCTGCGCAAGCTGCACCTGGAAACGGCACGGTTAGGGGCCGGCCTGCAGATTCTCCACTGCGTCTTCTTTCCGGATCCTCGCTACGACCTGCCCGTCTTCGGCGCCGACATCGTGGCGGGGCGCGGCGGAGTGTCGGCCGCCATCGTGGATCTCTCTCCGGTGCGTGGGGATCTCCCTGAAGGAATCGATGCAGCCCTGGAGGGGCGAGAACGCCACACCTATGAAGGCGAACGGGAACTACCCCCGTGGGGCTCGATCTTTTCCCGGCACGTGCGCTTCGTGAGGCCGGCCCATCCCCAGGAAGAGGAGTGGTTCATCGAGGAGGTGGCCTGTTTCCTGCAGATCCTGGGCGAGGCGATCAGGGGCACGGAACCGCAATCCAGCCAACATCCGAATACGATCAAGCGCTGGGCTGGTCAGCTCCACTATTGCAAGCAGCAGAAACAAAACGACAAGACCAGGCGGGTCCTGGAGAAAGCGTTCAACCCCGAATGGGCCGACCGCTACATCGAGGAGCTGCTGTTCGACGACCCGGCGCCGCTTTGAGTCTCGGAGGGCTCCACTCCCGCCCCCTGGTCCTGGGTCTTGGCCTGCTGGTGCTGGTGCTCGGCGGAGTGATCCTGTTGCGACAACGGTCCACGCCTCCGGCCCGACCTGCTCCGGCCCCTGCTACTGCCACGACCCAGACGCTGGAGGCGGTCTCCGCCCTGGGCCGGCTTGAGCCGGACGGTGATGTGCGCAAGCTGGCCGAACCGATGAACGGCATGGGGGGGAGCCCACGCATCCAAACCCTGCTGGTCGAGGAAGGCGATTTGGTGCGGCGCCAACAGGTTCTGGCCACCTTCGACAGCCGACCTGGCCTGCTGGCTCAGAAGAATGTGCTCATCACCCGGATCAACAGTCTCCAGAATCAACTGGTGCTGCTGGAGCGGGAAACCAGCCGCTACCGCCGCCTCGCCAGCGCCGGAGCCACCGCCACTGGTGATCTGGAGGTGAGGGAGATCAAGCTGCTCGAACTGAAAGGCAATCTCGACGAGGCCCGATCGGAGCTGCGCCGGGTCGAAACCGACCTGGTGGACAGTGAACTCAGGGCCCCGATCGATGGCACCGTGCTGCACATCTGGACCCGGGCGGGCGAGCGTCCGGGGGCGAACGGCATTCTCGAGCTTGGCGGTGGCACTGGCATGGAAGCCATTGCCGAGGTCTACGAGAGCGATATCGACCGGATCAGGCTGGGGCAGAAGGTGCGGATCACCAGCGAAAACGGCGGGTTCAGTGGCAGCCTGGCCGGCCGCGTGATCCGGATCAGCCCGCAGGTGCGCCAGCGGGATGTGCTCTCCACCGACCCCACCGGCGATGCCGATGCCCGGGTGGTGGAGGTTCGTCTGGCGATTGATCCAGCCGATATGGAACGGGTGCGTCGCCTCGCCGGCCTCAAGATCGTCACCCGCTTCGAGAGCTGAGGTGGATCGGATGCAACCCCTGGCGGCACTGGCTTCGCTGTGGTCGTCCAGGCGCATTCCGATGTCCTGGCTGCTGCTCACCCGTCAGCCGGCCCGGTTGGCCGTGGCCCTGGCGGGCATCTGCTTCGCCGGCATCCTGATGTTCATGCAGTTCGGCTTCAGCGACGGACTGTTCGATGCCAGTGTCACGATCCACAAGCTCTTCGATACCGACCTGGTGCTGCTGAGCCCCCGCTCCAGCAGTTCGGTGAGCATGGCGGGCTTCCCTCGGCGCCGGTTGGTTCAGACCCTGGCCGATCCAGATGTGGCCGGGATCACCCCGGTGCACTGGAGCCTGCTGCTCTGGCGCAATCCCCAGACCCGGGCCACCCGCTCCCTCCTCACCCTGGGCTTCGAGCCCGACGACCCCCTGTTCACCGATCCCAGCCTGGCTGCCAAGAGCCAGGTGCTGACCCAGCGGGGTCGGGTGCTGTTCGATGAGCTGTCCCGGCCGGAATTCGGCCCTGTGGCCGAATGGTTCCGCCAGGGCCGGCTGGTCGAGAGTGAAATCTCCGGCAAACGGGTGCGGGTGGCGGGGCTGGTGGCCCTGGGAACCTCGTTCGGCGCCGATGGCAATCTGCTGACCAGCAGCGAGACCTATCTCAGCCTTCTGCCCGAAACGCCACCCGGCAGCATCGAAGTCGGTCTGATCCGCCTGCGACCGGGAGCCGACCCCGCAGCTGTGCAGCGTCGCCTGGAGGCGGCCCTGCCGCAGGACGTGCGCGTCTACACCAAGCAGGGCTTCATCAACTTCGAGATGAACTACTGGCGCGACAGCACCTCGATCGGCTTCATCTTCACCCTCGGTGCGGCAATGGGCTTCATCGTGGGCTGTGTGATCGTTTACCAGATCCTTTATTCCGACGTCAGTGATCACCTGCCCGAATACGCCACCTTGATGGCCATGGGCTACCGCCTCTCCACCCTGCTGGGCGTGGTGGCGCGTGAAGGTTTCTTTCTGGCGATCCTCGGCTACCTGCCGGCCTACGCCGCCGGCGAGGGCCTCTACGTGCTGGTGCGCAACGCCACCAACCTGCCGGTGGGCATGGACACGCCTCGGGCGGTGCTGGTCTTCGGCCTGATCCTGGTGATGTGCATGGGCTCAGCGGCCCTGGCCATGCGCCGGTTGGCCGATGCCGATCCAGCTGAAATCTTCTGATGCTCTTCTCTGAATCTCTGTTCTGAATCTCTGTTCAGGACCTCCTTTAAGACCCTTCCGTTCCCCTTCCCCGGCCATGTCCGTCGACCCTCTTGCCCCCGCGAATGCGCCCCACCAGGGCGGCCCCAGCGTGGCGCTGCGGGGCCTGAGCCACTGGTACGGAAGCGGCGCCATGGAACGGCAGGTGCTGCAGGGGATCGATCTGGAGATTCATCCCGGCGAGGTGGTCCTGCTCACGGGGCCATCCGGCTGCGGCAAGACCACCCTGCTCACCCTGGTGGGGGCCTTGCGCCAGGTGCAGGAGGGATCGGTGCGGGTGCTCGGCCAGGAGCTGCTCGACTCCAACAGGCGCCAGCGTCAGCGGCTTCGCCGTCAGATCGGCATGATCTTCCAGGGGCACAACCTGCTGGGCTTCCTCAGCGCTGAGCAGAACGTGCAGATGGGCTCCGACCTGCTCCCCGGTCTCGGCTATCGCGCCCGCCGCGACCAGGCCCGTGAATGGCTGCGGGCCGTGGGCCTGGGCGATCACCTCGGCAAGCTGCCCCACGATCTGTCCGGTGGCCAGAAGCAGCGCGTGGCGATCGCGCGTGCCCTGGCTTCCCATCCGCGCCTGCTGCTGGCCGACGAGCCCACCGCCGCCCTTGACAGCCGCAGTGGGCGTGAAGTGGTGGAGCTGCTGCGGGGGCTGGCCCGGGAGCAGGGCTGCGCGGTGCTGATGGTGACCCATGATCCCCGCATCCTCGATGTGGCGGATCGTCTGGTGCGGATGGAGGATGGCTGCCTGCAGGAGCAGGCAGATCCACGGCCGCTGGTGATTGCCACGGCCTGAGCCAGGTCTGGAGCGGGGTGTTGGGCTGGGCGGTGTTTCGGGAATCCCCAGCCGGACGGTGTCTGACGATTGGCTAGGGTTGAAGTTCAGTCATTTCCACTTACCGCAGGCCGTATGTCCAAGCGCAGGAATCTCAAGAAGGAAAAACAGGAACGCAATCGCGCTTACGCGCGCAAGTTCAAGAAGCGCAAGCTGCGCAACGATGGCCGCGGTGAAGGGGCCGGCAATGGCGTGACCGGCACGGCCAACAATGGTGGTGCCGCTGATTGAGTCTGGCTGACTGCTGGACCCAGAGCATCGAGGATCCTGCGGGATCCTTTTTTTTCGCCCGACTGTTTGCCCGGCTGACTGTTTGCCCGGCGCCCGCCCGCTCGCTTCCTTCTCACTGGCGCGCCTCTTGTTCAGCGCCTCGCTGCTGCCTCTGGTTCTGCAGAGCCGAGCCACGTCCCTCCTCCTGTGCGGCCATGTTTCTGAGCGTCGTCATCCCCACCTACAACCGCCTGCCGATCCTGCGGAAGTGCCTGCTGGCACTGGAGGCTCAGCAGCTGGCAGCGCCGGTTGAGGATTTCGAGGTGGTGCTGGTCGACGACGGCTCCACCGACGACACCGTCACCTGGCTTGAGCAGCAGGCCGATCTGCTTCCCCATGTGCGCCTGATCCGCCAGGAACACGGAGGCCCGGCCGAAGGGCGCAACCGCGGTGTCGATCATGCCCACGGCGATGTGATCGTGTTCATCGACAGCGATCTGGTGGTGCTGCCCGACTTCCTCTGCTGCCATGCCCGCGCCCTGCAGCGCTGCTGGCAGAGCCGCGGCGACAAGCTCTGCTTCACCTATGGCGCCGTGATCAACACCGCCAACTTCGAGGAACCCACCAGCGAACCGCACAAGCTCAACGACCACTCCTGGGCCTACTTCGCCACCGGCAACGTGGCGATCGATCGGGAGCTGCTGGAGCGCGCCGGCCTGTTCGACACCAGCTTTCGCCTCTACGGCTGGGAGGATCTGGAGCTGGGGGAACGACTGCGCAGGCTTGGTGTGGTGCTGGTCCGTTGTCCTGAAGCCGCCGGCTATCACTGGCATCCGCCCCTGAGCCTTGAGCAGATCCCTGATCTGATCCGGGTCGAACGCGAGCGGGCCAAGATGGGGCTGGTGTTCTTCCGCAAGCACCCCACCCGGCGGGTGCGCTTCATCATCCAGTACACCTGGCTGCATCGCGCCCTCTGGGAGCTGCTCACGCTGGGTGGTCTGCTCAATGAACGCAGCCTCAGACCTCTGCTGGCCTGGCTGATTCGCCATGGCAAGGCAGGGCTGGCGATGGAGCTGCTGCGGCTGCCGCTCAACCGCATCGGCGTGCGGGCGCTGTATGGGGAAGCGCGCCAGGCCTGAGGGGCTGTGGAGCCAGCAACACCATTTGATACGGTGTCTGGGTCCTATTCACCGCACACCTGTCCGTTTCGGGTGATCGGGCATGACGTTGCCAATCCCTCCTTCCAGGGTAGTTGGCGTCTTTCAGTCATGCCAACGGATCCCAGGCAGGTGGAGGCCAACCCGAAACTTCCCGATTCATGGCTGTTGTCACCCTTTCCGAAATGATGGAGGCGGGTGCCCACTTTGGGCACCAGACCCGCCGCTGGAATCCCAAGATGTCGCGCTACATCTATTGCGCGCGCAACGGGGTCCATATCATCGATCTCGTGCAGACTGCCGTCTGCATGAACAATGCCTACAAGTGGGTGCGTAATGCCGCCCGCAGCGGCAAGCGTTTCCTGTTCGTGGGCACCAAGAAGCAGGCCTCCGAGGTGATCGCCATTGAGGCCACCCGCTGCGGCGCGTCCTATGTGAACCAGCGTTGGCTGGGCGGCATGCTCACCAACTGGACCACGATGCGGGCCCGCATCGACCGCCTCAAGGACCTGGAGCGCATGGAGAGCTCCGGTGCCATCGCCATGCGCCCCAAGAAAGAAGGCGCTGTCCTGCGACGTGAACTGGAGCGTCTGCAGAAGTATCTGGGTGGCCTGAAGAACATGCGCCGCCTGCCGGACGTGGTTGTTCTGGTGGACCAGCGCCGTGAGACCAACGCGGTGCTCGAGGCCCGCAAGCTGGACATCCCCCTGGTGTCGATGCTCGACACCAATTGCGATCCGGACCTCTGCGACGTGCCGATTCCCTGCAACGACGACGCCGTGCGTTCGGTGCAGCTGGTGCTCGGCCGCCTCGCCGATGCCATCAATGAAGGCCGTCACGGTGCGCAGGACCAGCGCGGTGCCGACGACGAGAGCTGAGTCGTCTCGAACAAACCCGGTTACACCATCGTCGTCTGAACTGTCCGCCCTGGTGGTGGACGCGATCCAGAGGGGGAGAGTCTGGCGGCCTCTCCTCCATTCCTCATTTCCTCTTTCGAGAGACTCGGGCGCTACGCCACGCCAGTTCGCCGGTCCACCGCATTGGCGCTGGCTGGTCACACGGGTCTGCCGCGACGCCCAGGCGGCTTCAGACACTGGGCACCTTTCCTTCCTTTCCACCCCACCCATGGCTGAGATTTCAGCGAAGCTTGTCAAGGAACTGCGCGACAAGACCGGCGCAGGGATGATGGACTGCAAGAAGGCCCTGGCCGAATCCGCCGGGGACATGACCAAGGCCAGCGAGTGGCTGCGCCAGAAGGGCATTGCCAGCGCCGAAAAGAAAGCTGGCCGCACGGCCGCTGAGGGCGCCATCGGCAGCTACATCCACACGGGTGCCCGTGTTGGCGTGCTCGTGGAGGTGAACTGCGAGACCGACTTCGTCGCTCGAGGCGAAGTGTTCCAGGAACTGCTGCGCAACGTCGCCATGCAGATCGCCGCCTGCCCGGGTGTGGAATATGTCGCCGTCGACGACATTCCTGCCGAGATCGCCGAGCGCGAGAAGGCGATCGAGATGGGCCGCGATGACCTGGCGGGCAAGAAAGAGCAGATGAAGGTGAAGATCGTCGAAGGCCGCATCGGTAAGCGTCTTAAGGAGATGGCCCTGCTGGAGCAGGCCTTCATCAAAGACAACACCCTGACCGTGGCGGAACTGGTCAAGCAGGTGGCCGGCAAAGTGGGCGAAAACATCCAGGTGCGTCGCTTCACCCGCTACACCCTCGGCGAAGGGATTGAAGTGGAGCAGTCTGACTTTGCCGCCGAAGTGGCCGCCATGTCCGGCAAGGCAGCCTGAGCCGCTGATCACTCCCGACTCACCGATGTCCCTGCTCGAAGCCAGACGAACCCGTCTGGCCCTGATCGACCAGGTGAAACGTGGCAATGCCAAGCGATACAGAGCCTTGGCCCTGTATCTCCAGGTGCTGCGCGAAGGCCTGCTGAACCGGATTCAGCAGGCCTGTTTTCATCTGGCCACGCAGGTTTTTCCCCAACGCTATGCCGCTCTGCGGCCGCCCCAGCGTCTGGAACTGCATCGCCGTCTTGAGGCGCTGGTGGAACGGTGCAGCACCCTGCTCACGGTCGAGCAGCTCGCGGTTCTGGCTCACCAACAGGCCCAGCAAAAGATTGCTCGCAGTCAGCGCCAGCAGCGCCGGTTTCTGCAGTCGCTGCGTGACTCCGTCGAGGAGACGGTGCAACCTCCTGAGCGAGAGCAGCTTGAACCACTGCCTCAGGGGTCGATCCGTCTGGGACTCGATCTGCCCCTGTCCACTGATCTGTTGGCCGGCCAGGAATTGTTCACCTCCGGGCTGCCATCACCGCTGGCAGCTTCGGAAGCAGCGGCCCGTGGAGCCGTTTCCATCGATCAGCCCAGCGACGCCGAGGGGCCTGCTGATCCAGACAGCGATGTGTTTGACCTCGAGGGGCTTGATGACGGCCTCGACGACGGACTGGATGACGGCCTCGCAGAGGAGGATCTGGAGATCCCTGGGGTGGAGTCCCCCGGATCATCCGATCCAGAGTCCGAGGGCTCCCATTCGGCCTTGATGGCGGCCTTCGGGCAGTTGCTGGAGGCTTCCCTGCGTGATGGTCCCGCCGGCCTGAGTGACCAGACTCGATCCGGTCGTGTTGATCAACAGGATCAAGCTCAGTCTAATCAGTTTCGCTCGGGTCTTCCTGAATCAGCTCTGCCTGAGATTGATCAGCCTGAGACTGCCCAGGATGAGCCAGGTCAGCTTGCGCCGGACTCCACCACACAAGAGTCTCTCTGGACTCAGGGATCGTTGCCTGCGGATCCTGTGGGGCTGACGCTGTGGTTCGAGGGCATGGAGGCGGCGCTGACACGCCGGCTGCGCAATCTCTCCCATGCGATCAATGTGGAGTTGCTGCGCCTGGGGCTGATCCGCAGCCTGCTGCCTGTGAACCTGCTTGATGCGGTGCTGCAGGGCCAGGTGGATACCCTGCCAGCGGGACCCAACCTGGTACGACTGGCTCTGTCCTTCCCCGATCCAAGTGGGCAGGGCGGTCTCGAGTCGATCGCGCTGTTGTTGCGTTCGGCTGATCTCGAACTGGAGCTGCCCAGCCTGCGAACCTGCCGGCGAAGGCTGGAGCAGATGCTGCAGGAGGATCGCAGAATGGCTGAGCAGTTTCGCCGTCTGGAGCGGCGGATCCAGGTGCTGGAAGCCGAGGTTCTGTGGCTGGAGGACAACAACAGGCTGAATCCAACTCAGGAGCCATCCCCACAGGAGATCTCCCAGCGGGAAGGCTCCCCGCAGGAGCCACCGGCGAGCTGAACGCGGAGCGGTGGCTCCGGGATCTGCAACAGGCCCTGCGCCTTGAGGTGGAGCGGGGTTGTGTCGATCTGATGGGCCGTCAGCAGCGCTTCAGTGCCTTTGCGGCGGAGTGCTGGCAGGCGGTGCCGCTATCGCTCCGGACGGAGGAACGGAGCCAGGCCCGGAGTTTTGCCGAGGCCTTCGCCACCTATGGCCAGTTGAGTGTGGCCCGCCGTCAGAGCCTGGTGCGCCGCTGCCGCCAGTGGCTGCACGACTGGCAACGGAGCCGGCAACCCAGCAGCCCCGTGGCTCCACCCCGACTGCGGCTCTCCCCCGATTCCTGCCAGGCCCCGCGTCGTGGCTCCGGGCGGCTGCAGCTCGACACCCCCCTGGCACAGATGCCCGGCGTCGGGCCGAAAACCGCCGCTCGCCTGGCGGCCCTGGGACTGCTGCTGGCCAGAGACCTGCTGCACTACTACCCACGCGACTACCTCGACTACGCCCATCTGGTGCGCATCTCCGCCCTGGAACCGGGCCGAACCGCCACGATCGTGGCCAGCGTGCGGCGCTGCCATGCCTTCAACAGCCCGCGCAACCCCAACCTCTCGATCCTCGAGCTGCATCTGCAGGACTGCACCGGTCGTCTGCGGGTCTCCCGTTTCTTTGCCGGAAAACGCTTCGCCTCGCCGGGCTGGCTGAAGGGCCAGCAGCGTCTCTATCCGCCGGGCGCTGATGTGGCTGTGAGCGGGCTGGTCAAGGACAGCCCCTACGGCCCCTGTTTCCAGGATCCGCTGATCGAGGTGCTGGAGGACCCCCGTGCCCTGGTGCGATCCGAGCAGATCGGCCGCATGGTGCCGGTCTATGGCCTCACCGAAGGGCTGGGTGCCGATCGGCTGCGTCAGATCGTGGCAGGGGTGCTCGGCCTGGCGTCGGCTCAGCCCGATCCATTGCCCCTGGCGATCCGTCAGCACCACGCGCTGATGGAACGGTCCGGCGCCCTGGTGGCGATCCACCGTCCTACCGATGCAGCCCAGCTGCAGGCGGCCCGGCGGCGTCTGGTCTTCGATGAGTTCCTGTTGCTGCAACTGGCGCTGTGCCGCCGCCGGCAGGAGTTCCGCAGTCGGATCGCACCGGTGCTGCAATCTCCGGCCGGCGGCGCCACTGATGGCACGACCGGCACTGCCAGTCCAACTCCCACTCCCACGTTGGTGGAGCGCTTCCTGGACCTGCTGCCCTTTCCCCTCACCGATGCCCAGCAACGGGTCTTGAGCGAGATCCGCCGCGACCTGGCCCGCCCCCAGCCCATGGCCCGCCTGGTGCAGGGGGATGTGGGCAGCGGCAAGACCGTGGTCGCCCTGGCGGCCCTGCTGATCGCCGTCGAGGCCGGTTGCCAGGGGGTGCTGATGGCCCCGACGGAAGTGCTGGCCGAGCAGCATGTCGCCAAGATCGGTGCCTGGCTGCCGCAGCTTCATGTCAGCAGCGCCCTGCTCACCGGATCCACTCCGGCGGCGCGGCGGCGGGAGCTGCTCCAGGACCTGATCAACGGCCAGCTGCAGGTGCTGGTGGGAACGCACGCGCTCCTGGAAGACCCGGTGCAGTTCCAGCGGCTGGGTCTGGTTGTTGTGGACGAGCAGCACCGGTTCGGCGTGCGTCAGCGCAACCGTCTGCTGGCCAAGGGCCTGCAGCCCCACCTGCTCACGATGACGGCCACGCCGATTCCCCGCACCCTGGCGTTGTCGTTGCATGGCGATCTGGACGTGAGCCAGATCGACGAGCTGCCCCCCGGTCGCCAGCCGATCCGGACCCGCTGCCTGCGTGCCAGCCAGCGCCATGAGGTTCATGCCTTGATCCGGGAGCAGGTGGCCGCGGGGCAGCGCGCCTACGTGGTGCTGCCCCTGGTGGAGGAATCGGAGAAGATCGACCTGCTCTCGGCGGTGGCGGTGCACCGGCAGCTTCAGGAGGAGGTCTTCCCCGACCTGCAGGTGGGTCTGCTGCATGGCCGGCTCGGCAGCGACGACAAGCAGAGGGTGCTCACGGCCTTCGCCAACGGCGACTGCCAGGTGCTGGTCAGCACCACGGTGGTGGAAGTGGGGGTGGATGTGCCGGAGGCGAGCGTGATGGTGATCGAGCATGCCGAGCGCTTCGGACTGGCTCAGCTGCACCAGCTGCGCGGCCGCGTCGGTCGTGGCAGCGCCGCCTCCCAGTGTCTGCTGATCCATGACGGCAACAGCGCCCTGGCACGGCAGCGGCTGGAGGTGCTGGTGGGCAGCAGCGATGGCTTTGCCATTGCCGAGATGGACCTGCAGTTGCGTGGGCCCGGTGCGGTGCTCGGAACCCGGCAGTCCGGTCTGCCGGATCTGGCCCTGGCCAGCCTCACGGACGATGGCTCCGTGCTGGAGCTGGCCCGGGATGTGGCCCAGGCGTTGATCGCAGCGGATCCCAATCTGGAGCACCATCGTGGCCTGGCCGAAGCGCTGGCGAAGCAGCGGCAGCGGCAGCTGGAAGCGGCCCGCTTGAATTGAGCGGGTGGCAATTCTGCCAACCCCCTGCTTGATTCCCCGATGCTGCGTCCCTGGAGTGCCATCCCGATCGATGACGCTGGCGAGCCGCTCGAGGCGCTGCCGATGGCGCTGCTGCGGCTGGAACCCCATCCGTACCAGGTGCTTGGCGCCCCCTATGGCACGGCGGAAGGGCCCTTTCGCCTGCGTCGCGGTGTGATCGAGCGGCTGTTGCAGGCTCAGGAACAGCTGCAGCGCCACCACCCGGGCTGGAGGCTTGCCATTTTTGATGCCTGGCGGCCGGTGGCCGTCCAGAGCTTCATGGTGCGCCATACCGTGATCGAGGAGTGTGGTCGACTGGGCTTGGATCCAGCTCCGGCACTCGCCCTGGTACAGGGCGACGCAGAGGCCGACGCCATCGCCCCTGCCCAGCGGCAGGTGGTGGAGCAGGTGGGTCGCTTCTGGGCTCCACCCAGCGACGATCCGGCCACGCCACCGCCCCACAGCACCGGAGCAGCCGTGGATCTCACCCTGGCGGACTCCGCCGGAGTTCCTCTGGCGATGGGGGGCGCCATCGATGCGCTCGATGCTGTATCGGAACCCGATCACTACCGGGCCGCCGCGGAGCAAGACCCCTCGAGTGAGGCGGGCACCTGGCAGCGGCGACGCCATGGGCTACGGCAGGCGATGGAGTCGGCCGGGTTCCGGCAACACCCCAATGAGTGGTGGCACTTCAGCCACGGCGACCAGCTCTGGGCCTGGCGGCAGGGAGCTGCACAGGCCCGTTACGGGCGCTGTCTGGATTGATGGGCTGCGGCAGGCCTAACGGGCTGGGGCCGTGGGGCCTGAATGCAGGCCGAGCTTGCGGCGTAACTGGGCAGCCTGGCCGGCACTGAGCAGGCCCTGGGAGAGGCAGCCATCAATCGTTCGGCTGGTCATGTCCGCCTGCATCCCGCGCAGCTTCTGTTTCACGGCCTCTGGCTGGTCGGCGAAGGGCGCCAGATGCCGCTGGTACGCCGCGGTGATCGTGCTCACCTGACAGGTCTGCTGATCGGGCTGGTAAATGGTGGGCTTGCCGGGTGGACGGGGCGGTTTGGCCGGTTCCGCCAGGGCGGCCGTTCCGATCGACAGACAGACAACCGCCAGCAGATACAGCTGCCGGGCCCTGGGCATCAGACGACGCTGGGTGGAACGGTGCTGCTGCATGACCCGGAGCGGGATGAGGAGATGGGAACGGATACGGGCTGAGCTGATCAGTCTCAGAGGCTGGCAGCGGTCAGCAGATCACGCACGGCTGCATCGCCTTCACGGGCCACGAAGTCGCCGAAGCTGCGCCGCCCTCCCCGTTCAGCCCAGGCCCTGAGAAGCGGCTCCAGGGTGGCCTCAAGATTCTCAAGAGGCATGCGCTCCAGGTAAGGCTGGGCCAGCCGGGTGAGGTTGGGCGAGCCGCCGAGCCAGAGCTGGTACTGATCGACGCCACTTCCCACCAGACCGATTTCCGCCATGTACGGCCGGGCGCAACCGTTCGGGCAGCCGGTCATGCGCACAAGAATCTGCCGATCAATGCCGAGCCGGCCCAGAAGTGCCTCCAATCGATCCAGTACCGCCGGCAGGATGCGCTCCGATTCGGTGATCGCCAGTCCACAGGTGGGCAGGGCTGGGCAGGCGATCGCGTGGCGGGCAAGCAGCGGCGGCGCCTCCGGCGTTTCGAAACCGAGATCAGCCAGGGCCAAGCGCAGGCTGGCCCGCTGGCTGGTGCCGATGTTGCAGAGCAGCAGGTCCTGGTTGGGAGTGAGGCGCACCTCCAGCTTGAAGGTATCGACAAGCTTGCGGAGGCCCAGCTTGAGATCTCCCTCGAGGCGGCCACAGAGGACGGGCAGTCCCACGAACCAGAGGCCACTGCTCTGACGATGCCAGCCGAGGTAGTCGGTGAGCTTGGTGGTGGGCTCCTGGCGCAGACCCTTGATCGGATGGGAGAAGTAACGCTGCTGCAGTTCGTCGCGGAACCAGGCGATGCCGCGGTCGTGGATCAGATATTTCATGCGCGAGTGGCGCCGCTGGTGGCGGTCACCGTGATCGCGCTGCAGGGCCACGATCGCCTGCAGAAGATCGAAGATCCCATCCGCCGCCACATAGCCGAGCGGATCGGCGATGCGGGCAAAGGTTTCCTCCTTGTTGTGGGTGCGGCCCATGCCGCCTCCCACATACACGTTGCAGCCCTGGGGACGGCCGGAAGGATCGGTGAACAGCACCAGGCCCACGTCCTGGGTGAGCAGGTCAACGGAGTTGTCACCGGGAACGGTGACCGCCACCTTGAACTTCCGCGGCAGATAGGTGGTTCCATACAGAGGCTCTTCGGGCGTGCCGCTGTAGATGTGGCCGTCCACCTGCCGCTGCCGCGCCTTGCGGACCGGAGCCGCCGCTTTGATGCGGTAGCTGAGGTCGCCATCCACCCAGAGGTCCAGGTAGGTGCCCTCCGCAGCCTGGGGAGCAAGCAGGTCGGCGATCTGATCGGCCAGCTCTCGGGCCGCTGGATAGCCACCCTTCTCAAAGGGAGCGGCGGGGGCCATCACATTGCGGTTGATGTCGCCGCAGGCCGACAAGGTGGAGCCCAAGGATCGGATGATCGTGCCGATCACCTCCTTGATGTTCCCCTTGCGGATCCCATGCATCTGGAAGGCCTGGCGGGTGGTGATCCGCAGAGTTCCGTTGCCGAGCCGGTCGGCCAACGTATCCAGGGCGAGATAGAGATCGGTGGGGATACGACCACCCGGGTTGCGCAGGCGCAGCATCAACTGCCAGTCCTTCTCCTTGCCCTTCTCGCGGTTGTCGCGGTTGTCCTGCTGGTAACTGCCGTGGTACTTGAGGATCTGAACGGCGTTCTCACTGAAATGTGAGACACCATTGACCAGTTCCGTGGCCAGAGGTTCTCGCAGAAAGCCGCTTTCGCGTTTGAGACCCTCCAGCTTGGACGGGGCTTTGGCGGCAATGGCTGGATTCAGGCTGGTCTCGGATCCCGTCTCTGCCTCAGGGGTCGACACCGCCGACGCGCTGGCGGGGGCCGTCGTCTTGGGCATTGCGGATCCGGCGGGCACGGGAAGGACTCGAAACTAGCGAATGGTGTGCCAAACAGAGGGGTCGTCCCCACACCGTTCAATACAGTCGTCCATTGCTGTGGCTGGAGCGTGTCCACCTTCCTGCTGGAGATCGGTACCGAGGAACTGCCCGCCGACTTCGCTCAATCCGCCCTGTCTCAGCTGGAACAGCTGGTGAGCGCCGATCTGCTGGTGAGCCGCCTCAGCTTTGGGCGTGTGCGCTGCCTCGGCACACCGCGGCGGCTGGTGGTGCTGATCGATGGACTTGCCGAACGGCAGGAGGATCTGGAGGAGGAACGCAAGGGGCCCCCTGAAGCCCAGGCCTTCCGGGATGGTGCCCCAACAGCGGCGGCCATCGGCTTCGCCCGCCGTTGCGGCGTGGCCGCCGAGCAGCTCGAGGTCCGGGACACCCCCAAGGGTCCCTTTGTCTTCGCCCGCATCCTCGACCCGGGCCGTGCCGCTGCGGATCTGCTCACCGACCTGGTGCCGGCCTGGATCAACGGGCTTCAGGGCCGTCGTTTCATGCGCTGGGGCGAGGGCGACGATCGCTTCAGCCGGCCGATTCGCTGGCTTGTGGCCTTGCTGGGCGAGAACGTTCTGCCGGTGACGCTGTCGGGCAGCGATCCCCAGGTGACAGCGGGAAACCGCAGCCGCGGGCATCGCCTCTCCGGCGCCGATGTGGCCATCGCGTCAGCAGAGTCCTATGAGGCCGCTCTCGCGGCCTCTGGTGTGGTCGTCGATCGCCAGATCCGTGCCGATCAGATTCGCCGGATGATCGAAGTGGCTGCCACTGCCCTATCGGCCCAGGCCGATCTGCCGGAGGAGCTGTTTGAGGAGCTCACCGACCTGGTGGAGGCGCCGCTGTTGATCGAAGGGGCCATCAGCGATCACTCCCTGGACCTGCCACCCGAGGTGCTCAGCACCGTGATGCGGGCCCATCAGCGCTACGTGCCGCTTTATCAGCTCACGGCGGAGCGCGATCCCCTGGCCCTGGAGGCCCGCTCCAGCCTGCTGCCTCGGTTCCTCTGCATCGGCAATGGCCTGCCCGAAGCCACAGACACCGTGCGCCGGGGCAACGAGCGCGTTCTCAAAGCCCGCCTCGCTGACGCCGCCTTTTTCCTCGAGGCCGACCGGGCCGTGGCCAGCATCGATCGGCGCGATCAGCTGCACCGGGTGGCCTTCGCCAAGGGACTGGGCAGCCTGCGGGATCGCTGCGAGCGGCTGGAGTGGTGCACCGATGTGCTGCTCGAGCAGCTCGATCTGCCGGCCGTCACCGCGGATCACGCCCGCCGTGCTGCCCATCTCTGCAAGCACGATCTGGTCAGCCAGATGGTGGGCGAGTTCCCCGAGCTTCAGGGGGTGATCGGGGGCAAATATCTGCTGGCCGAGGGAGAACCGCGGCCGGTTGCTTTGGCGGTGTTGGAGCATTACCTGCCCAGGGGAGCCGGCGACGCTCTGCCCGGCTCCGATGCCGGCGCCATTGTTGCCCTGGCTGAACGGCTGGAACTGCTGCTGAGCATCTACGCCAAGGGAGAACGCCCCAGCGGTTCCTCCGACCCCTACGCCCTGCGCCGCGCCGGCAACGGCCTTCTTCAGATCCTCTGGGAGCGCAACTGGATTCTGGATCTGCATGCCCTGCTCCATCGGGCTGCAGGCCATTGGGCCGAGCTGCTGCCCCACTTCGCGGTGGATCCGCAGGCTCTGGCCGCCGAACTGGGCGACTTGCTGCGGCAACGTCTGATCAGCCTGCTGGAGGAGGAGGGCATCGATGCGGATCTGGTGCAGGCGGTCGCCGGGGATGCGATGGCCCTGGAGCGGGTGCTCAGGGATCCGGCCGATGCCCGGCGGCGGGCCGAGTTGCTGCGCAGTCTTCGGGGTTGCGGCACCCTTTCGGCCCTGCAGGCGGTGGTGACCCGAGCCGCCAGGCTCGCCGCGAAGGGAGATCTGGACCCCTTGGTACTGAATCCGGCTGGGGTGGTGGAGGCGCAGCTGTTCGAAACGAGCAGTGAAGTGGCCATGCTGGAGGTGCTGCAGCAGCTCGAACCCCTGGCGGTCGCCAGCTCCCTGAGCGGCAAGCAGGACGGCTATCAGGCACTGGCCGATGGCCTGGTGGGCAGCGCCGAAGTTCTGGCCGCCTTCTTTGATGGCGACGACAGCGTCCTGGTGATGGTGGACGATCCGGCCGTGCGCCGCAATCGCCTCAATCTGCTGGGGGTGCTGCGCAATCAGGCCACCGTGCTGGCCGATTTCAGCCGGATCAGCGGCTGAGATCGGATCTGATGCTCGTTTGATCCAAAAAAAAATGGCCCGCTCCAGGGGCCATTGATTTCCGTGGTGTTGTGTACTGGCCGGGCTTCACTTGCCCGCCAGTGCCGGTTCTCGCTCTTCACTGCTGCCTTCGGGTCTGCTGCTGGCTTCTGGACGGGCCAATGGCTTCTTCTGATTGGCCACCTTGATGCCTCCTTTGATCGCGCTCACGGCCAGAAGCGCTCCGGCCTCCTCCTCGGATCGCACGGCACTGGGCACCGGCTTGTAGGTGCCGGGCGCGAGGGCGTTGCCGCGCAACACAGCGCCCAGAGTGAGCAGGGTCAGCTTGAGCTGCTGCCAGGGATTCATCGCCACAACGCGTTTGTAGAGATAGCTGTCGAAGGTGAGTCTCTGCACATCCTTGTCGTCGCACATCTCGACGAAGGCCTCGCGGGCGGCATCGTTGCGGTAGAAGATATTCTGCAGAATCTCGAGCACTTTGTACGTGGCACCGTACTTTCGGTCCCACTTCTTCAGGTATTTCTTCAGATCAGCTTCGCTGGGAATTCGGGTTCCACCAGCACTGGCAGCCACGATCTCCTCAGCGCACATGCGCCCGCTCTTGGCAGCGAAGTAGATGCCCTCACCCGAGCTCTTGGTCACATAGCCGGCGGCATCCCCCACCAGAGCCATACGTCCGACAACGCGGCGAGGACGGGGATGTTCTGGGATCGGGTGGGCTTCCACCTTGATCACCTCACCGTTGAGCAGGCGCATCTTGGCCCGCTCGCGAATGCCGACCTGCAGACCCTTGATCAGAGCCTGGTTCTCCTGCATGGTGCCGGTGCCGACAGCCACATGGTCGTACTTGGGGAAGACCCAGGCATAGAAATCGGGGGACACATCGGTGCCCACATACATCTCTGCCAGATCTTCGTAATAGGCCATCTCCTCGGGCGGTAATTTGATCCGCTCCTGGAAGGCGATGGCCACGTTGTAGTCGCCGGCATCCATGGCCTTGGCCACCCGGCTGTTGGCGCCATCGGAGCCGATGATCAGGTCCACTTCCAGGGTCTTGGCCTCGCCGGTCGCCTCACCGGAGGCGTAATCGGAATAGGTGAGTGTGTATGGACCCTGGCGGGCCACACCGGTGTCGATCTTCGTGACCAGTCCGTTGATCAGGTGAGCGCCCAGATCAGTGGCACGGTTGCGCAGGAAGGCATCCATCACCTCGCGCCGGCACATGCCGATGTATTCATTCTGATTATCCAGATGAATGTCCACCTCCCGATTGGAGGGGGAGATCATCCGCATGTTTCGCACCTTGCGGTCGATGATCGATTCGGGCAGATCAAACTCTTCGACCATGCAGAGCGGAATCGCTCCGCCGCAGGGTTTGGCATTGTCGAGTTTCCGCTCGAACAGCCAGGTCTCGATTCCCGCCTTGGCGAGCACTTCCGCAGCACAGGACCCGCTCGGGCCACCGCCCACTACCGCAACGCGCAACATCTTGAAACCTGCTCCGCCAGAAGGATCCTCGGCTGGAAGCTAACACTGTTGCCGATCCGTTCGGGGGCTTGAAAGGACTTGAAAGGAGCTGTCCGTACGATTGTTGAAACGCTGTGGATGGAGGGGTGCCGGCACCCGTGATCGGTGAAGACATTCCTCTGGCCCGGCGATCGCCCGCGACCCTGGCGCGCCGGCCCTCCAAGCGCACCGCCTTCGTGGGACTGGTCCTGGGCCTGATCGGCGCCACCGCCGTGCTGCTGCTGGTTCCAGGACCATGGCGTCGCTGGCTGGAGCCCCTGCCGGTGGAGGGGCTCAATGCCCGGCTCAGTGCCGATGGGCGCCTGCTCGGCCATCACCCCTACCCCGAGGTCCCCCGCGACCAGCTGGTGGAGCTGGAGCTGTCGCCAGGACTGGAGTTGAAGCCGGAAGCCGCCGCTGCCGTGGGTGCGATGCAACGGGCCGCCGCTGCGGATGGGGTGGATCTGGTGGTGCTGAGCGCCTTTCGCTCGATTGCGCTGCAGAAGTCGATCTTTTTTGATATCAAGGCCGAACGCAACCAGAGCGCCCAGGAACGGGCTCGTGTCAGTGCGCCGCCGGGGTTCTCCGAGCACAGCACCGGGTATGCCGTGGATCTGGGCGATGGGCGCGATCCCGCCACCAATCTGTCTGAGGCTTTCGATCGCACCGAAGCCTTCCGCTGGTTGCAGGCCAATGCCGCTCGCTTTCACTTTCAGCTCTCCTTCCCGCAGAACAATCCCCAGGGCGTGAGCTATGAGCCCTGGCACTGGCGGTTCGAAGGATCAGCGGACGCCCTGAAGCTGTTTGAGCCCGCCCAGAGACTGGCGCGATGAGCAACAACCCTGCCACGGCCATCCAGGTCCCGCTGACCATGCCGGAACTGCTTGCGCCGGCGGGCTGCTGGGCGTCGCTCAAGGCTGCAGCTGCCAATGGCGCCGACGCGGTCTACTTCGGTGTGGAGGCTTTCAACGCCCGCCTGCGGGCCGAAAACTTCAGCCGCCAGGATCTGCCGGAGCTGATGGACTGGCTGCACCGGCGCGGAATCCGGGGGTTTCTGACCCTCAACGTGCTGATCTTCCCCGATGAGCTCGAGCAGGCCGCCGATCTGCTGCTGGAGGCGGACGCCGCGGGTGTGGATGCGGTGATCGTGCAGGACGTGGGTCTGTGTCGGCTGGCGCGCCAGGTCGTGCCGAGGCTGAGCCTGCATGGCTCCACCCAGATGTCGATCACCAGTGCAGCAGGGGTGGCCCAGGCCGAGGCGCTGGGGTGCGATCGGGTGGTGCTGGCCCGCGAGCTCAGCCTGCGGGATCTCAGGCGGATCGATCGGCAACAGCGCCAGCGCGGTATGGCGATGCCCCTGGAAGTGTTCGTGCATGGAGCCCTCTGCGTGGCCTATTCGGGCCAGTGCCTGACCAG
The DNA here is from genome assembly GCF_034931685.1 of Synechococcus sp. CCY9202. Lineage (NCBI taxonomy): Bacteria > Bacillati > Cyanobacteriota > Cyanophyceae > Synechococcales > Synechococcaceae > Synechococcus > Synechococcus sp. CCY9202. Next base: position 28,451 of record NZ_JAYGID010000052.1, on the reverse strand, counting down.
TGAGGCCCTGGGCCAGCGCAGCGCCAACCGGGGGGAATGCGCCCAGGCCTGCCGCCTGCCCTATCAGCTGATCGTGGATGGGGTGGAACGGGATCTTGGAACGCAGCGTTATCTGCTGTCGCCCCAGGACCTGGCCGCCTGGGAGTTGCTGCCCCAGCTGGTCGATACCGGTGTGGCCAGCCTCAAGATCGAGGGGCGCCTCAAGGACCCCACCTATGTGGCGGCGGTGACCTCCGCCTACCGCCAGAGCCTTGATCGTCTGGCAACGGCAACGAGCCCTGCGCAGCTCGTCTCGGAATCCCGCTCGGAGGTCTCTGCCGATCAGCCCCCCGAGCCTTCCAGGCGCCATGAACTGGAATTGAGCTTTTCGCGGGGGCTCTCCAGCGGCTGGCTGCACGGTGTGGACCACCGCCAGCTGGTGCATGGTCGCTGGAGCAAGAAGCGGGGCCCCCAGATCGGTCACTATCGCGGCCAGGAGGCCCGCGGCGGCTGGTGGCTGTTGGACACCATCACGTCGCTCAAGCCTGGGGATGGCTTGGTGTTCGAACTGGCGGGCTCCGCCCCCCTGGTGCCACCGGAGGAGATCGGTGGCCGGGTGATGGCAGTGGAGTCGCGCGGTGAAGGCCGGCTGGCCCTGCGGCTCGGCCCGGGGAGGATCAGCGCGGAGACGCTGCCACCTGGTTCCCCCTGCTGGTTGAGCAGCGATCCCGCCCTGGAGAAGCGCTGGCGACGCCTGGCAACGGCGGACACACCCGAGCTTGCCCGTGCTCTGCACCTGCGTGTGCGCGGGGCCCTCGATCAGCCCTTGCAGCTGGAACTGCTGGCTGTGGATGGCACTGGGACCCTGCCTGAGCCCCCACTTCAGTGGTACACGGATTTACCGCTGCAGAGCGCCAGGGGCCCAGGCCTGGATCGCCAGCGGCTGGAGCAACAGCTGGGTCGGCTGGGCGGGACGGGATGGCGGCTTGGATCCTTGGATGTGGACCTGCCAGCCGGGTTGTTCCTGCCGGTCACCGAACTCAATCGCCTGCGCCGGGGGCTGGTCGCGGCGCTGACCCCCCTGCTGGCCAGTGGCTCGAGCACCTCAGGGAAACCGTGGCCATTGGGAGCCTTGTCCACCGCTCCAGCACGGACGCCAGCCCAGGCCATTCAGGCCTGGAGTGCCGCCGAGCTGCAGCAGAGCTCCAGCACTGAGCCGGAGCTGGTGGTGTTGGTGCGCAGCCTCGAGCAGCTGCAGGCCTTACAGGGACTGCCTGTGGCCCAGGTGATCGCCGATCTGGAGCAACCGGCCGACCTGCGCGAGGCCGTGGCCCTCGGCAGGGGCTGCTGGCCGGGAGGCATCTGGCTGGCCGGCGCCCGCATCACCCGCCCCGATGAAGCCTGGAGCCTGGAGCCCCTGTGGAGAGCCCGGCCCGATGGTTTCCTGGTGCGCAACGCCGATCAACTTGAGCGGCTGACGCCCCTGGCTCCCTGCATCGGTGATTTCAGCCTGAACGTGGCCAACCCCCTGGCGGCGCACTGGTATCTCGACCACTGGGGTCTGCAGCGGGTCACCGCCAGCTACGACCTTGCCCTGAGCAAGCTGCAGGACCTGATCCGCGGCTGCCCGGCCGGTCGTCTTGAGGTGACGGTCCACCAGCACATGCCCCTGTTCCACATGGAGCATTGCCTCTTCTGTGCCTTTCTCTCCGACGGTCACGACCACACCGATTGCGGCCGTCCCTGTGAGCAGCACGAGGTACGCCTGCGCGATCGCAGCGGCGTGGAGCATCCACTGCGGGCCGATCTGGGCTGTCGCAACACGCTCTTCAACGGCAAGGCCCAGACCGCTGCCGAGGCCTTGCCCGCGTTACTGGATTCCGGGGTGCGGCACCTGCGCCTGGAGCTGCTGGAGGAGAACGCCGAGGCGACACGGCGACGCGTCGACCTCTATCGCCAGGCCCTGGACGGCCGCCTCAGCGGCCGTGATCTGTGGCGCAACGAGAATCTCGACAGTCGTCTTGGCGTGACGCGCGGCACCCTGCGGGATCGGGTCTCACGCCAATCCAGAGATTGAGACCCGTCCAGAGACTGAGATAGGATGAACGTTCGCTCCATTGGTCATCGCTTGAGCTACGGATGCTTCAGTGCCCAGGCGCCCGCATTTCAGGATTCAGGGGTGTGACCCCCTGATCAGGGCATCTGCGCGCTTGCGATGTGTGGTGTGGCCGGTCATTCCGGCAACGCGGACATCCCGGAATTTCTGAACGACTCGGAAGACCGAACCCATAGGACCGAACCCATAGACCCCTCCATCACGAAGATCTGCCCATGAGCGGCGACATTAAAGGCGCCCCGATTCGCAATATTGCGATCATTGCCCACGTTGACCACGGCAAGACCACCCTGGTCGATGCCCTGCTGACCCAGTCGGGCATCTTTCGCGAAGGCGAGGCGGTGCCCACCTGCGTGATGGACTCCAACGACCTGGAGCGGGAGCGGGGCATCACGATCCTCTCCAAGAACACGGCGGTGGATTACAGCGGCATCCGCATCAACATCGTCGACACCCCCGGACACGCCGATTTCGGCGGAGAGGTGGAGCGGGTGCTCGGCATGGTGGATGGCTGTCTGCTGATCGTCGACGCCAACGAAGGGCCCATGCCCCAGACGCGCTTCGTGCTCAAGAAGGCCCTGGAAAAGGGTCTGCGGCCGATCGTGTTCGTCAACAAGATCGACCGGGCCAGGGTCGATCCCGAACAGGCGGTCGACAAGGTTCTCGATCTCTTCCTCGAGCTGGGTGCCGACGACGACCAGTGCGATTTCCCCTACCTCTTCGGCAGTGGCATGGGGGGCTACGCCAAGCCGGACATGGCGACCGAAAGCGACACCATGAAGCCGCTCTTCGATGCCATCCTGCGCCATGTTCCACCGCCGGTGGGCGATGCCACCAAGCCCCTGCAGATGCAGGTCACCACGCTGGATTACAGCGATTTCCTCGGCCGGATCATGATCGGCCGGATCCACAACGGCACCATCCAGTCGGGCCAGACCGCTGCCCTGATCCGCGACGACGGCAGCATCAAGCGCGGGCGGATCAGCAAGTTGCTGGGCTTCCAGGGTCTGCAACGGGTGGAGATCCAGCAGGCCAGCGCCGGTGATCTGGTGGCGGTGGCCGGTTTCGATGAGGTGAACATCGGCGAAACCATCGCCTGCCCGGATCACCCCGAGGCTCTGCCCCTGATCAAGGTGGATGAGCCCACCCTGCAGATGACCTTCGTGGTCAACGACTCGCCCTTCGCCGGCAAGGAAGGCAAGTTCGTCACCAGCCGGCAGATCCGCGATCGCCTCCAGAAGGAACTGCTCACCAACGTGGCTCTGCGTGTCGAAGACACCGATTCACCCGACCGCTGGGCCGTGAGCGGCCGGGGTGAACTCCATCTGGGCATCCTGATTGAAACGATGCGTCGGGAGGGCTACGAATTCCAGGTGAGCCAGCCCCAGGTGATCTACCGCACCATCGACGGCACCCCCCATGAGCCGTTCGAAGCGCTTGTGATGGATGTTCCTGAAGAGTCGGTGGGCGCCTGCATCGAAAAGCTGGGCATTCGCAAGGGCGAGATGCAGAACATGGAAACCACCAGTGATGGCCGCACCCAGCTGGAGTTCGTGGTGCCCTCCCGCGGCCTGATCGGCTTCCGTGGCGAGTTCATCCGCGCCACCCGTGGCGAGGGGATCATGAGCCACTCCTTCCTCGACTATCGCCCGATGCAGGGCGACGTGGATGCCCGTCGCAGTGGCGTCCTGATCGCTTTTGAGGAAGGTACAGCCACCTTCTATGCGCTCAAGGGCGCCGAAGATCGCGGCCAGTTCTTCATCACTCCAGGCACCAAGGTGTACAAGGGCATGATCGTGGGTGAGAACAGTCGCCCCCAGGATCTCGAGCTCAATGTCTGCAAGGCCAAGCAGGTCACCAACATCCGCTCCGCGGGTGCCGAGGTGCTCGATACCCTGCAATCGCCGATCCAGATGACCCTCGAGCGTGCGCTCGAGTACATCGGTCCCGACGAGATGCTCGAAGTGACTCCCGAGTCGATCCGTCTGCGCAAGCTTCCCGCCAAGAAGCCCGCCAAGCGCTGACTCCGGTGTGACGGATTCCGCAGCCGAGCCGAATGATGTTGATCCGCACGAGTCTCAGCTGATTGCGGATCCGCGCTTCGATCAAGCCGTGCGCTTGTTCAATGCCGGCGAGTGGTACGACTGCCACGATGGTTTCGAGGAGCTCTGGCATGAAACTCAGGGCCCCCTCAGGCCGGTGCTGCAGGGAATCCTGCAGATTGCCGTGGCCCAGATTCACCTGGGGCGCGGCAATCTCAGGGGGGCCATGGTGCTGCTGGGAGAGGGCGTGGGGCGCCTTGGGCCCTGCGGACCCACAGCCCTGGGCCTCGATCTCGAGCGGTTGCGCCAGCCAGCTCTCGCCCAGCTGCAGACCCTGCAGCTGGGTGGCGAGCCCTTGCCCCTTGCCATGGATCAGCTGGCATTCGTGCAGCTGCGTCCCCCATGCCAGAAGGCCCCTCCGGGACCTCTGTAAATTGTCGTGCTGTGCTGCCGTAGCTCTTCTCTTGGGGTTGGATGTTGACCACGGCCACGCTTCGGGGGTTCACCTTGCCACCGGGGAATTCCCGGAGTTCCGGGTCAGGGCGACACCGCCTGCATCAACGCACCGAAGGCTGCAGCTGGGCTGGATGCTGGCCCTTCTGCTTGGACATGTCTCGTTGACCGGGGTGCCGGTCAAGGCTCAAGAGGGGGCGGTTGGCGTCCCCGAGGCTCCGCCAGCGGCGCTGACGACTCCTGTCAGCACACCCCAACCAGGATCGGCAGAACCGCAAGTCCCAGCTGCGGCAACTCCCCCGGCAGCAGCCCCGGCAGCAGCTGGGCCACCCGCCAAAACGCCCACCACCGGTCTGGTGACGATTGAATCCGACCTGCAGCAGGCCGACAACCGCACCGGGGTGATCACGGCCACAGGCAACGTTCGCATCGTCTATCCCGATGAACGGGTCGTGGCGACGGCCCGCCAGGCGCAATATTTCAGCCAGGAGGGTCTGGTGATCCTCAGTGGCGATGTGGACGTGATCCAGAGCGATGGTCATTCGATCAAGGCCGAGCGCGTGTACTACTGGGTGGAGAACGAGCGCGTCAAGGCCGAACCCCTCGGCGAACAGCAGGTGTTCAGCAAGCTGAAGGTTGATGCCCTTCAGAAGCCTGCCCCTGTTGCCCCGGGCGCGGAAGGCACGGCCAGGAGCCCAGTGTCAGCACCCGAGCCATCTGGTCCGGCCGACTCCACCTCGGGCGCCAACCATCCATGAGCCTGGTGGTTCAGGAGGCGGCGCTCACCATCGCTGGCCGCCCGTTGGTGCAAGACGTGAGCCTTGAGCTTGCCCCTGGAGAGGTGGTGGGCCTGCTCGGCCCCAATGGTGCCGGCAAGACCACCACCTTCAACCTCGTCACCGGCCTGCTGCGGCCAGACCGGGGGCAGGTGCTGCTGGATGGGATGCCTGTTCAGAAACTGCCGATGCCGCGCCGCGCCCGACTCGGCATCGGCTATCTGCCCCAGGAAGCGAGTGTGTTCCGCACGCTCACGGTGCGCGAAAACCTGCGGCTGGCCCTTGAGCAGAGCCGCACACCCCGCAGCCTGCGCCGGCAGCGGCTTGAGACCCTGATCGAGGAGTTTCACCTGGGTCCGTTCCAGAACCGCAAAGGGTTTCAACTCTCCGGAGGCGAGCGCCGCCGCACGGAAGTGGCGCGAGCCCTGGCCGTAGGAGCGACTGGCCCGCGTTATCTGTTGCTCGATGAGCCATTTGCCGGGGTCGATCCCATGGCCGTGTCCGATCTGCAGGAGCTGATCGCCAATCTGCGCAGCCGCGGCATGGGTGTGCTGATCACCGATCACAACGTGCGCGAGACCCTTTCAATCACCGATCGGGCCTACATCCTCACCGAAGGGCGCATCCTCGCCTCGGGCACCTCCACCGCGATGGCCAACGATCCGCTGGTTCGTCGCCACTATCTCGGCGAGGCTTTCCAACTGTGACCACCGCCTCGATGCTGCAGCGCTTTCAACGCCACCCGATTCGCTTCAGCCTCCACTGGCTGCCCCTGATGGATCGCTGGCTCATCGCTGAGCTGGTTGGTCCGTTGCTGTTCGGCATCGCCGCCTTCACGGCCGTCTCGTTGTCCGTGGGCGTTGTCTTTGAGCTGGTCCGCAAGGTGGCGGAGGCCGGCCTGCCGCTCACCGCGGCCATGCAGGTGCTCGGCCTGCGTCTGCCGGGCTTTCTGGTGCTGTCCTTCCCCATGGCCACCCTGATGGCCACCCTGCTGGCCTATAGCCGGCTGTCCGGCAACAGCGAACTCACCGCTCTTCGCAGCGTGGGGGTGAGCACCAAGCGGATGGTGGCACCCGCCGTTGCCCTTGCGGTGGCCATGAGTCTGCTCACCTTCGTGTTCAACGATGTGATCGTGCCGAGGGCCAACCTCTCCGCCTCGATCACGCTGGATCAGGCTCTCGGCAAGGCCATCGCGGCTGAACGGGGACGTCACACTCTTTATTCGCGGTTTGGAAGGATCTCACGACCCGATGGAGAAAGCGTTCGTGGCATGACCCAGCTGTTCTATGCCCAGGAGTTCAGCAATGGGGAGATGAAGGATGTCACCCTGATTGACTTCTCACGGACCGGCCAGCGTCAGATGCTGATGGCCAATACCGGCCGCTGGAACGAGGCCAAAGCGATGTGGGAGTTCCGCAATGGCCGCATCGTCAGTGTCGATGAGGCGAACGACACCACGACCTCTGCCAATTTTGACCGCTACTTCTATCCACTCAGTCGGGATGTCGAGGAGGTGGCCAAGCTCCCCACCGATGCCAACCTGATGACGGTGGGCCAGGCTCGCCGTGCTGAAAGGCTCCTGCTGGCGGCCAACAATCAGAAGGAAGCCCGGCGGTTGCGGGTGCGTATCCAGGAGAAATTTGCCTTCCCCGCCATCTGTCTGGTGTTCGGCCTGATCGGCAGCAGTCTGGGGGTCCGTCCGAATTCCCGCACAAGCCGCAGCCAGGGCTTTGGAATCAGCGTGCTGTTGATCTTCGTGTATTACCTGATGTCGTTCATCTTCAGCTCGCTGGGCATCACCGGTACCCTCTCTCCCGTGATGGCTGCCTGGCTGCCGGTTGGCATCGGTTTGGCCGGCGGACTGGTGCTGCTGCGTCAGGCCAGCCGCTGAAGCGGCAGACTGGCGCGGTCGCTGCAGTTTCTGGTGATTGATCCGGTTCTTGGACTTGGGCTCACGGCTTTCGGCCTGCTCCTGCTGGTGCTGCCTCTGTCCTTCTGGTCCCTCAGCTCTGGCCGCAGAAGTTCAGCGGTGACCGTGCTGGTGGCCGCCGCCAACCTCTGCCTCACCGCCCAGCTGGTGCTGCGCTGGTGGGATTCAGGTCACTTTCCGATCAGCAACCTCTACGAGTCGCTCTGTTTCCTGGCCTGGGGTTGCACGCTGACCCAGCTGCTGGTGGAACGCTCCTGGCCCTCCCCCCTGGTGCCGGCGGCATCCACTCCGATTGCCCTCGGCTGTGTGGCCTTCGCCAGCTTCGCCCTGCCGGACACGATGCAGGAGGCTTCGCCCCTGGTTCCGGCCCTTCGCTCCAGCTGGCTGATCATGCACGTGAGCGTGATCATGGTGAGCTATGCAGCCTTGCTTGTGGGCTCACTGCTCTCGATTGCCGTGCTGTTCACGGATCGCGGCAATGATCTGGTGCTGCGCAGCAGCTCGATCGGCACGGGTGCTTACCGAAAATCCCAGCTGGTCGGTGCCGGAGCGCCCGACGCTGTGGAATTGCACAGCACAGGTTTTGCGATCAGTGAGCAGCTCGACAGCCTCAGCTATCGCACCATCACCGTGGGGTTCCTGCTCCTGTCAGTGGGACTGGTGAGCGGTGCCGTCTGGGCCAACGAGGCCTGGGGAAGCTGGTGGAGCTGGGATCCCAAAGAAACCTGGGCCTTGATCTGCTGGCTGGTCTATGCGGCCTATCTCCACACCCGCTTGATCCGGGGCTGGCAGGGTCGTCGCCCTGCGCTCGTGGCCTCTGCTGGACTGGTGGTGATTGTGGTGTGTTATATCGGCGTCAATCTTCTCGGCATCGGCCTGCACAGCTATGGCTGGTTCCTAGGGGCTTGACATGCCATCAGAGAGAGGCGTCCTCGCAACGGCTCAAACCAAAAGAAAGCCCCCTGGAACCAGGGGGCTGAATCGTAATTTAGACTGTCAGCCTGTTGGTGCTGAGCAACCAGTCCGATTCAGACCAGGGCCGGCTGGGGCCGCTTGCTGTTGCGGATTCCGGTGATCGCTTCGGCATAGCTGGGCTGGTTGAACACCCCGGAGCCACTGACGATGGCGTTGGCTCCAGCCTCGATCACCATCCAGGCATTCTCAGCCTTGATGCCGCCATCCACTTCGATCCAGGGATCCAGGCCCTTCGCGTCACACATGCGTCGCAGGTCCCGGATTTTCTGCACCTGGCTCTCAATGAAGCTCTGACCGCCAAAGCCGGGGTTGACGCTCATCACCAGCACCAGGTCGCAGAGCTCGAGGCAGTACTCGAGGGTGTCGATCGGTGTGCTGGGGTTCAACACGGCTCCAGCCATCTTGCCGAGATCCTTGATCTGGGCCAGATTGCGATGCAGATGGGGGCAGGCCTCGACCTGAACGCTGATGATATCGGCGCCGGCCTTGGCAAAGTCAGCCACATACTTTTCCGGCTCCACGATCATCAGGTGCACGTCGAGAGTCTTGGAGGTGACCGGCCGCAGGGCCTGAACGATCAACGGACCGATGGTGATGTTCGGCACGAAGCGCCCATCCATCACATCCACATGGATCCAGTCGGCACCGGCTTCGTCGACCGCGCGCACGTCATCGCCGAGGCGAGAGAAATCGGCCGACAGGATCGATGGGGAGATCACCAGGGGCTTGGTGCTCATGGGTGGGACCTGTCGTACGAAGGGGTGCACCGATTGTAGGAAGCGGCCTTTCCCGACCCTGGGCGGCGGGCAATGGGAGGGGTCCGCGGTGGTCGCTGATACAGTTGGACCGCTTCAAGTCTGAGAGGCCCTGCAGCGGCTGGAACCTTCCGCCGAGACCGGCCATCCGCCGGACCTGGCCCTGGTCTCCGAAGCGTTTGCACAGCAGCATCCGAGCACTGGCGCTTCCCGCCTGCCCGGTCTGCCGGTCCCCTCGTTGAGGCAGTCACCCCTGCCGCACTGCTGTGGATCGCACTCTTATCCAGGAAATTCTCGAGGTCGTCGAACAGGCCGCCATCGCCTCCGCTGAGCTCACCGGCCTGGGCAAGAAGGACGAAGCCGACGCAGCAGCCGTTGAAGCCATGCGCAAACGCATGGGCCAGATCCAGATGCAGGGCCGCATCGTGATCGGCGAAGGCGAGCGCGATGAAGCGCCGATGCTTTACATCGGTGAAGAGGTGGGCAGTGGCACCGGTCCCGGCGTCGACTTTGCCGTTGATCCCTGCGAAGGCACCAACCTCTGCGCCAACAGCCAGCGTGGCTCCATGGCCGTGCTCGCTGCCTCCGACCGCGGTGGCCTGTTCAACGCCCCCGACTTCTACATGAAGAAGCTGGCCGCTCCCCCGGCCGCCAAGGGCAAGGTGGACATCCGCAAGAGTGCCACCGAGAACATCGCCATCCTCAGCGAGTGCCTGGGACTCGCCACCAGCGAGCTGGTGATCGTGGTGATGGACCGTGCCCGTCACAAGGACCTGATCGCCGAAATCCGCACCACCGGCGCCCGTGTACAGCCCATCTCCGATGGGGATGTGCAGGCTGCCATCGCCTGTGGTTTCGCCGGCACCGGCACCCACTGCCTGATGGGCATCGGCGCGGCACCCGAGGGTGTGATCTCCGCCGCCGCCATGCGGGCCCTGGGTGGCCATTTCCAGGGGCAGCTGGTCTACGACCCCGCCGTCGCCCAGACCTCCGAGTGGGCCGATTACACCAAGGAGGGCAACATCGCCCGCCTCAATGAGATGGGTATCACCGACGTGGACAAGGTCTACGAAGCTGAGGAGCTCGCCTCCGGAGAGAACGTGGTCTTCGCCGGCAGTGGCATCACCGATGGCCTGCTGTTCAACGGGGTGAAATTCGAGAAGGACTGCACCCGCACCAGCTCCCTGGTGATCAGCACCCTGGACAGCACCGCCCGCTTCACCGACACCATCCACATGAAGCCCGGTGCCCAGAGCATCGCGCTGCGCTGATCACCCCAACTGTCCGCGTCAATCCGTCCGCGACAAATCGTCCGCGCCAAGAGGTCTGCCTCCATGCACATTGCCGTTGTCGGCCTGAGCCACCGCACGGCTCCTGTGGAGATCCGGGAGCGCCTGAGCATCCCGGAGCAGACCATGGAGGCCTCTCTCCAGCAACTGCGCTCCGATGAGCAGGTGCTGGAGGCCTCCATCCTCAGCACCTGCAACCGGCTGGAGATCTATGCCCTGCTGCGGCATCCCGACCAGGGCATCTCGGCTGTGGGCTCCTTCCTCAGCCAGCATTCCGGCCTGAGCGTCGATGAGCTCAGCCCGCATCTCTTCACCTTTCATCATGAAGATGCCATTGCCCACCTGCTGAGGGTGGCTGCCGGCCTCGACTCGTTGGTGCTGGGCGAGGGCCAGATCCTCTCCCAGGTGAAGAAGATGGTGCGGCTCGGCCAGGAGCACCGCTCCCTCGGCCCGATTCTCAACCGCCTGCTGAACCAGGCGGTGAGTACCGGCAAGCGGGTGCGAACCGAAACCAATCTCGGCACCGGGGCCGTATCGATCAGCTCAGCGGCCGTTGAGCTGGCTCAGCTGAAGGTCGGCCAGGCCCGAGGAGTGGACGACCTGGTCCCGCTCGACCAGGAGCAGGTGGCCGTGGTGGGGGCTGGACGCATGTCCCGGCTGCTGCTGCAGCATTTGGCGGCCAAGGGCTGTCGGGGTGTGGTGCTGCTGAACCGCACCGTGAGTCGGGCCGAAACCCTGGCGGCCGATTTCCCGGATCTGCCCGTGCAGTGCAGACCCCTGGTGGACCTGGATCACTGCCTCAGCACCTGCTCACTGGTGTTCACCAGCACCGCCGCTGATGACCCGATCATCGATGCGGAGCGACTGAAGCGGCTGAACCGCCGATCCAGCCTGATGCTGGTGGACATCGGTGTCCCCCGCAACATCGCCTCCGATGCCGGCGACCTGGCTGGTGTCGAGGCTTTTGATGTGGACGACCTCCAGGAAGTGGTGGCCCGCAACCAGGAGGCCCGTCGAGAGATCGCCGCCGAAGCCGAAGGCCTGCTGGAGGAGGAGGCAAGGCTGTTTCTGGAATGGTGGGATGGCCTCGAAGCCGTGCCCGTGGTGAACCGGCTGCGGATCCAGCTGGAGGACATCCGCGAGCAGGAACTTCAGAAAGCCCTGAGCCGCATGGGCCCGGATCTCTCGGCAAGGGAGCGCAAGGTGGTGGAGGCGCTCAGCAAGGGAATCATCAACAAGATCCTCCACACTCCCGTGACCAACCTGCGGGCCCCCCAGCCGCGTCAACAACGCCACACGGCGATGAAGGTGCTGCAGGATCTGTTCGAGCTGGTCGATGGCAGCAACGAGACCTGATCTGGTGATCTGGGACAGGCATCGAAGTGCTGCGGAGACTCGCCTGACAGCAGGTCACTCAAGTACGGTCGACCAAGACGACGAACATTGAGAGGCGCTGATTCATGAAGCGAGTTCTGGCAATTATTCTCGGCGGAGGAGCCGGAACTCGCCTGTACCCTCTCACCAAGATGCGGGCCAAGCCTGCTGTTCCTCTGGCTGGTAAATACCGTCTGATCGACATCCCGATCAGCAACTGCATCAACTCGGAGATCAACAAGATCTACGTGTTGACCCAGTTCAACAGTGCCTCGCTCAATCGTCACCTCACGATGAGCTACAACCTCTCGGCTGGCTTCGGGCAGGGTTTTGTCGAGGTGTTGGCTGCTCAGCAGACCCCAGACAGCCCCAGCTGGTTTGAGGGCACGGCCGATGCGGTGCGCAAATACCAGTGGCTGTTCCAGGAATGGGACGTGGATCACTACCTGATTCTGTCCGGTGACCAGCTCTACCGGATGGATTACAGCAAGTTTGTCCAGCACCACATTGATACCGGTGCCGATCTGTCTGTCGGGGCTCTGCCGGTCAATCCGGCAGACGCCGAAAGTTTCGGCCTGATGCGCACCAATTCAGCCGGGCAGATTCAGGAATTCCGCGAGAAGCCCAAGGGAGAGGCTCTTGAGGCGATGCGAGTGGACACCCGCAGCCTTGGGCTCTCCGAAGAGGAAGCCGCGAAACGGCCCCATCTGGCGTCGATGGGCATCTACGTGTTCAGCCGGGACACACTGTTTGATCTGCTGGCATCCCATCCTAAGTCCACGGATTTCGGCAAGGAGATCATTCCGGCTTCCCTGGAGCGGGGCGACAATCTGCAGAGTTTTCTATTTGATGACTACTGGGAAGACATCGGAACGATCGGTGCCTTCTACGAAGCCAACCTTGCGCTGACCGATCAACCTAATCCTGCCTTTTCGTTCTACGACGAAAAGTTTCCCATCTATACACGCCCTCGCTATCTACCCCCAAGCAAGCTCTGGGATGCTCAGGTCACGCAATCGATCATCGGGGAAGGGTCGATGCTGAAAGCCTGCAGCATTCACCACTGCGTCCTCGGGGTTCGTACCCGGGTGGAAAACGAGGTGGTTCTTCAGGACACCCTGGTGATGGGATCGGATTATTTTGAATCGAGTGAAGAACGGCTGGTGCTTCGGGAACGTGGCGGGCTGCCGATCGGTATCGGCAAGGGCACCACGATCAAGCGGGCAATCATCGACAAGAATGTGCGGATCGGCTCCAATGTGGCGATCGTGAATAAGGATCAAGTGGAGGAAGCCGATCGTCCTGAGCTCAATTTCTATATTCGCAATGGCATTGTGGTGGTTGTGAAGAACGGCACGATTCCCGATGGCATGGTGATCTGAACACCGTCCAGCCTGTATCGCTCTGCGGCTCAGGCGACCAGTCGCCCAAGCCAGGAATCGCTGACATCCCAGCCCAATCCTGTGACAAGCCTGACCATTGGCCCTGAGCCTGGCCACACTTGAGGTCTACGGTTTTTCGACCGGATCCTCAATTTCGAATTCATGAGTAAGGCGCATTTCGGCCTCATCGGTCTCGGCGTGATGGGAGAGAACCTGGTGCTCAACGCCGAGCGCAATGGCTTCTCCAGCGTCGTCTACAACCGCACCACCGCCAAGACCGACGAATTTCTGGCCGGCCGCGGTGCCGGCAAGGACATCGTGGGCGCCGCCACCCTCGAAGAGTTTGTGGCGGCCCTGGAGCGGCCGCGCCGCATCCTGATGATGGTCAAGGCGGGGGCACCGATCGACGCGATGATCGCCCAGCTTTCACCGCTGCTTGAGGAAGGCGACCTGCTGATTGATGGCGGGAATTCCCTCTACACCGACACAGAACGCCGGGTGGCGGAACTCGAGAGCAAGAGTTTCGGCTACATCGGCATGGGTGTGAGCGGTGGCGCCAAGGGCGCGCTTGAGGGTCCCAGCATGATGCCGGGGGGCACCCGCGCCGCCTACGACGCGATCGAGTCCCTGGTACGCAAGATGGCCGCCAAGGTTGAAGACGGCCCCTGTGTGACCTACATCGGGCCCGGCGGTGCCGGCCACTTCGTCAAGACCGTCCACAACGGCATTGAATACGGGATCGAGCAGATTCTGGCCGAGGCCTACGACCTGATGAAGCGGGTGGCCGGCCTCAATGGCGATGCCATGGCCGACGTGCTTGGCCTGTGGAACAGCATGGAGGAGCTCGCTTCCTTCCTGGTCGAGATCACCGAAGTCTGCCTGCGCACCAAGGATCCCGAGAGCGGAGCCGATCTGGTGGAGTTCATCGTCGATGCGGCCGGCCAGAAGGGCACCGGCCTCTGGACGGTGGAGAGCGCCCTGCAGATGGGGGTGCCGGTTCCCACCATCTACGCGGCTCTCAATGCCCGTGTGCTGAGTTCCCTGAGGCCGGAGCGCCTGGCGGCCGAATCCGTGCTGGCGGCACCGGCACCCCACAGCTTTGATCTGGGCGAACCGGCCTCGGGGATGGAGCCCCTCAGGGATGCCTGCATCCTGGCCTGCATCGTGAGCTACGGCCAGGGCATGGCTCTGCTGCAGGCGGCCTCAACAATCCACGACTACCAGCTCGATTTCTCGGCCATCGGCCAGATCTGGAAGGGAGGCTGCATTATTCGGGCCCGCCTGCTCCAGCGGATTCAGGATGCCTATGCCACTGATCCAAACCTGCCCAACCTGATGCTCGATCCCTGGTTCGCCGACCAGGTGAACCGCCGCCTGCCGGGCCTGCGCCAGGTGGTGGCTGGCGCCGCCCTGGCGGGCATTCCGGTGCCCTGCCTGAGCAGCAGCCTCGACTACATCGACAGCTATCGCACCGGCCGCCTGCCCCAGAACCTGGTGCAGGCCATGCGCGACTGCTTCGGCTCCCATACCTACGAGCGCACGGATCGCCCGGGGAGTTTCCACACCGAGTGGCTCGATTGAAGACAAGCCAACCGACGGCAACACAGCCATCGGCAACACAACGGAACGCCACGCACCGGAGCTGGAGCTGCCTGCCATGACCACCTACCGCCTTGTCGTTACCTCCTCAGCTGACGACCTCGCCCGTCGTGTTGCCGAGACGATCGCCTCTCGCCTCGATCTGGCACTGGCCGAACGCGACCGCGCCCTGATCGCCCTGGCGGGTGGCGAAACACCTCGGGCGGCTTACACCCTGCTGGGACAGGAACACCTGCCCTGGGAGCGGGTGGATGTGCTGCTCGGCGATGAGCGGATGGTGCCCCCGGATGCTGCGGCCAGCAATGCGCGCATGCTGCGGGAAACCTTGTTGGAGAGTGGACCCGGTCACGGCGCCCGCTTCCACCCGGTTCCCACCGAGGTCGGCTCGGCTGAGGCCTGCGCTGAGGCCTACACCGCCCTGCTGGCTCAACTCAGCCCTGGTGCCATCCCCATCTTTGATGTGGTGCTGCTGGGCCTGGGCGATGACGGCCACACCGCCTCCCTGTTTCCTGGGACGGCAGCCTGCCTGGAGCGGGTCAAGCCGGTCACGATCGGCGAAGGCAAAGGGCTGCCGCGCCTCAGCCTTTCAGCCCCGGTGCTCTCGGCGGCACGGCAGGTGATCTTTCTGGTGAGCGGCGTCACTAAGGCGGAGGCCCTGCGGCGCTTGCTGGATCCCCAGGAATCCGTGGAACGCACCCCAGCCCGGCTGGTAAGTCCGGCCACTGAGGTGCTGATCCTGGCCGATGCCGCTGCCGCCGGCACGGCGACTGCCTGAGAGGCGCCAGGATTGGCTGAAGCCAGTTCTGGTTCCTTCGTCATGGCGTCTTCCAGCCCCTCGACCGAAAAGCCCGCGTCGCTCACCCTGGTGGCCGGCGATGGCTTCAGCGGCTGGCATGCCCTCAACGACACCGTGATGGGGGGCCAGAGCCGCGGCAGCACTCAGGCGGGCAGCGGTGGGCTGGTGTTCGATGGCGAGGTGATCGAAGCGGGCGGTGGCTTCATCAGCTGCCGCTCCCCCGTGTTCGGCCCGCCGCTCGATCTGTCGGCCTACGCGGCCTTTGAACTGGATCTCAGGGCCGATGGCCGCCGCTACAAGCTGGCGGTTGCCTGCGCCGATGGCCTGGGTGGCATGACGGAGCTGATCCCCGGTGGTCTGCGCTGGGTCGCGGAGTTCGCCACCCAACCCGCCGGTGAGCTCAGCCGGATCAGGATTGCCTTTGCTGATCTGCGGCCATCGGTACGGGCCAGACCCCTGGGGCTGCCCCTGCGCTTCGATCCCAGCCGGATCACGCGCCTGCAGCTGCTCCATTCCCGATTCGCCGATGATGGCGGCTCCAACAGTGGCTTCCGTGCCGGGCCGATCCACCTGGTGATTGAAGCGATCCGGGCCGTGGCCTGAGGCGATGGCCACCGATCTGTCCCAACTGGTGGCTGCCGCCGCCGACCTCTGCCGCAAGCCCCTGCGCCATGCCGTGCTGCTCGATCGCGAGGCTGATCAGGTAGCTGGTCCGCCGCACGACGACCTGGGCGACTGCTGCCTGCGCCTGGAGGCACGGGCGATCGATGGGGAACGTCGGCCAGACGATGACCTGGATCTGGAGCTCTACCGCAGTGGTGGAACCCTGAACCTCACTCTGGCCTGGCGCCACGACCCGGATCGACCGATGCTCTGGCATGGCAACCATCCGGTCTGGATGGATGGGGTCACCGGTCTGCGTTGTGAGAGGCCCGCCGACGGCGCAGGGCTTGAGGCCCTGGCCCGGCGGTTGCGAGCCCTGCTGGGCTCAAAGGCAGACCCTCAGGCTTGAACTCTCGGAGCTGAGCGCAAGGGTCAGACCGGATCGGTCACAGCCCCGAGGCTGCTGCTGCTGACCAGCCGGGCGTACTTGCCCAGCACACCCGTGCGGTAACGAGGTTCAGGCCTGACCCAGGCGGCACGGCGCCGCTGCAGTTCGGCCTCATCCACGTTGAGCTGCAGCAGCAGCTGCCTGGCATCCACGGTGATGCTGTCGCCCTCCTCCACCAGAGCGATCGTGCCTCCCACGGCGGCCTCTGGGGCGACGTGACCCACCACGAGGCCGTAGGAGCCACCGGAGAAGCGGCCGTCCGTGATCAGGGCCACCGATTCGCCCAGACCCTGACCGATGATCGCGGCGGTGGGGCTGAGCATCTCGCGCATGCCGGGACCGCCAACGGGGCCCTCGTAACGGACCACCACCACATCGCCGGGTTGAATCTGGCCATCGAGGATGGCGGCCAAGGCGGCTTCCTCACTTTCGTAGACCCGGGCCGGGCCAGTGATCACCGGGGTCTTCACTCCTGAGATCTTGGCCACCGCACCCTCCTGAGCCAGGTTTCCCTTGAGGATGGCCAGGTGTCCCTTCGCATAGAGAGGGTTGGAGAGGGGACGGATCACGTCCTGATCGGCGGGGGGCTGGCTGGGGACGTCGGCCAGCACCTCCCGCAGGGTCTTGCCTTCGATCGTGCGGCAATCGCCATGCAGCAGGCCGGCATCCAGCAGCAGCTTCATCACCTGGGGAATGCCTCCGGCCTGGTGCAGATTCACCGTGACGTAGCGGCCGCTGGGTTTGAGATCGCAGATCACCGGCACCCGCTGGCGGATCTGCTCGAAATCATCGATCGAGAGTTCCACGCCGGCTGTGCGGGCGATCGCCAGCAGGTGCAGCACTGAATTGGTGGAACCGCCCACCGCCATGATCACACTGATCGCATTCTCAAAGGCCTCGCGGGTGAGCAGGTCGCGCGGGCGGATGTTGTTGGCGATCGCCTCCACCAGCACCTCGGCTGATCGGGCCGCACTCTCGGCTTTCTCCGGATCTTCGGCCGCCATGGTGGAGCTGTAGGGAAGGCTCAGCCCCATCGCCTCAAAGGCGGAGCTCATCGTGTTTGCGGTGAACATGCCGCCGCAGCTTCCAGCACCCGGGCAGGCGTTCTTCTCGATCGCCACCAGTTCCTCCTCGGCGATGCGTCCGCCGGAGAACTGACCCACCGCCTCAAACGCACTCACCACGGTGAGATCGCAGGGGCCGAGCTTGCCGGGCTTGATGGTGCCGCCATACACAAAGATGGCCGGAATGTTCATGCGGGCCATGGCCAGCATGGCGCCTGGCATGTTCTTGTCGCAGCCACCGATCGCCAGCAGCCCGTCCATGCTCTGGGCGTTGCAGGCGGTTTCGATCGAATCGGCGATCACCTCCCGGCTGACCAGGGAATATTTCATCCCCTCGGTACCCATCGAGATGCCATCGCTCACCGTGATCGTGCCGAAGGTCTGGGGCATGGCCCCGGCGGCATGGGCAGCCTGCTCGGCGCAACGGGTGAGATCGTTCAGCCCCAGATTGCAGGGCGTGATCGTGCTGTAGCCGTTGGCGATGCCGATGATCGGTTTGTTGAAGTCGCCGTCTCCAAAACCAACGGCCCGCAACATGGCCCGGTTGGGTGAACGCTGGATGCCCTGGGTGATGGCAGCGGAGCGGAGCATGGCGGGCGAGCGGAACTGGCTGTGAGAGCAACCTACCGATCCGGCTCAGCTGTCTCCGTTGGAAGCCCGATTCACAGCACGATTACCGTTGGTGGTGAGGCTTTCGAGCTGTCGCCGCACATCTTCAATGGCCTGGTTGAGCTGCTGCACCTTGTCGTGCAACTGGGCCTCGCTGGGGCTGCCATCGGCTGGTCTGGAGGTCAGGCCCTCATCCGAAGATCCGCTGTCCCCGGCTCCAGCGCCCTGCAGGCGTGAGAGGCGCAGCAGTCGCTCCTGCCGCAGTCGCTGGCGGCGGCGATCCGCTTGATTGAGCAGCCACCAGCCCAGTCCTGCCGCCCCCAGTGCCGCACCGGCGAAGGCGCTGAGCACCAGACTGCTTCTGCCATAGCCAGGGTTGCCGCCTGCATCCGGACCCGAGGAACGGCGAGAGGTGGACATGGGCTCTTCCGGTACGGGAGCGACGAACCTGAGCCTAGGCAGCAGCCCCGAGACTGCCGAACAAGCGAAGGACAACGTCGCCGATTCCCGGTGAGAGCCTGCCGGCCGGATCCAGCTCAGCGTCGATGCAGGCGCAATAGACGGTGAGATCCGGGAAAGCTTCAGCGATGGCACTCAGACCGGGACGGGCCGCCAGGGTTGAGATCACCCGCAGCCGCTGGCCCTCCACGCCCCGCTGCTGCAGGCGCTGCAGCACGGCGATCAGGTCGCGCCCATCGCCGATTTCCGGGGCGTAGACCAGCACCCCCACCCGGGAAGCGATCACCGCGGGCAGGGCGTCGAGTGCCCAGAACAGATCGCCGGAGCCGGTGGGTTGCACCGCCACATGGGCCACCGTGGCGACGGGCAGCACGGTCTGGCCTCCCTGCCAGAGCCCCAGCCCGCCCCGCAGCATCGGCACCACCAGCACCGGCACCGAGGCATCCACCACCGTGCCTTCGGTCGAGGCCAGGTCGGTCTGGACGGTCACCCGCTGATGGGGCAACCAGTCGCGCAGGGCTTCGTAGGTGAGCCAGCGTCCCAGCTCGGCCATGCCGGTGGCAAAGAGGGCGGGCGGGGTCTGGGCATCGCGCAGCAACGTGAGCCAGTGGCCGATCAGGGGATGGGGTGGCACCACCACCCGCAGGGACATGCTCATGAACAGGAGGCCGTTGCCAGGGGTGCTCGCGCTGGCGAACCCCTTGGCATAACTTGAAGGGCCACCGTACCCGCGCCGTGATGCTCCGCCGTTGTCTGCGGTTCCTGGCCCGTTGTGGCGGCTGGATGCTCAGCAGGAAGGCCCCACTCGCTCTGCTGCTGAGCACGTCCGTGCTGCTCGCCGGGCCCGCCTGGCTCGGCGGAGCCCTTCCAGCTGGGGCGATCACGGCGCCGGAGCTGCGCGGCCAACGGTCCGTCCAGGACCTGCAACCGGACATGCACGGCCGCGACCTGAAGCAGCAGGAATTTCTCAAGGCCGAGCTGCAGGGCTACGACCTCAGCGACACCGATCTGCGGGGTGCCGTGTTCAATTCCAGCAACCTGCGCGGCGCCAATCTGCAGGGGGCCGACCTGGGCGATGTGGTGGCCTACGCCAGTCGATTTGATGGTGCCGATCTGCGGGACGCCCGGCTGCGCAACGCCATGCTGATGCAGAGCCGCTTCCGCGATGCCGAGATCAGCGGCGCCGATTTCAGCGATGCGGTGCTCGATCTGACCGAACAGAAGGCCCTCTGCAAGCGAGCCAGCGGCTCCAATCCAGTCACAGGCGTCAGCACAGCCGAAAGCCTGGGTTGCCGCTGAGCAAACCAAGCCGAGGCCAGTCGAGCTATGGCCAACCAGACCGAAGCCGACCAAGCCCAGGTGAGACCAATCCCTTGATGCGTTGGATTGCCATGGCGACCGCTGCAAAGCCCGCTGCTTGTCTGACCGCATAGATTCGAGCTCCGGTTCCGGAGGGGAACAGCCTCCGGAGGTAACGGGGAAAGTCCGGTGAAAATCCGGCGCTGTCCCGCAGCTGTGATGGCTCCAGTCCTGGAGCCCAGCCAGAACGCCCACCGGTTGCTCTCTCGATCCCGGCGCGGACCGGACCCCTGCATGTCTTTCCCTGGCTCCCAGGAGGGCTCCGGCCCCCTCTGGCTTCGCACGCCACAGTCCCCGGAATCTGTTGCCCCAGTCCGACGTCTTCACTCCAGTCTCCTGCCGCTCTGTGGCCTGCCGATCCTTCTGCTGGCTGGTCTGTTGCTGTCGGGGCCGGCACAGGCGCACCATGCCATGGAGCTGATGGGGCTGAAGCCCACGCCGATCCATGGACTGATCAGCGGCCTGGCCCATCCGCTTCTGGGTCCCGACCATCTGCTCTTCCTGCTGGCCCTGTCGCTGGTGGGGCTGCAGCAGCGTGCCACCTGGATGGTGGCCCTGCTGGCCACCGGTCTGGGCGGCAGTGCTCTGGGGCTGGCTTTGCCCAACCTGCCCGGAGCCGAAGCAGCCGTGGCGTTCACCCTCACCCTGGTGGGCCTGGTTCTGCTCGACAGGCTGCCCCGATGGGTTCTGGTGCCTGCCTTTGCCTTGCATGGCTACGTGCTGAGTGATGCCGTTCTGGGTTGGACGGCCGGTCCGACCGGCAGCTATCTGATCGGCCTGATGCTCAGTCAGTTGGCTCTGCTGCTGGTGTCGCTCTGGGCGATGCGCCGGGCCGCTGCCAGCCTCACCCCGACCCGCCAGCGCCTGATGGCGGCCGGGCTGATCGGCTGCGGTGGCGCCTGGGCCTGGTCGAGCCTGGTGGGCTGAACCCAACCATGGCCCCCTTGAATTCCCGCCTTCCAGTCACGGTGGTGACCGGCTTTCTTGGCGCCGGCAAGACCACCCTGCTGCGCCATCTGCTTCTGAACAGCGGTCAGCGTCTCGCCGTTCTCGTTAACGAATTCGGTGATGTGGGCATCGATGGATCGCTGCTGCGCGATTGCGGCTTCTGCCCGGAAGAGGAAGCCGAAGGCCGGTTGGTGGAACTGACCAACGGCTGCCTCTGCTGCACCGTGCAGGACGACTTCCTGCCCACCATGACGCGGCTGCTGGAGCGCTCGGACCAGCTCGACGGCATCGTCGTCGAAACCAGTGGCCTCGCCCTGCCGGCTCCGTTGGTGGATGCCTTCCGCTGGCCTGAGATCCGCACCCGCACGCGGGTCCATGCCGTGGTCACCGTGGTGGATGGTGAAGCGCTGGCGGCTGGCCATGTGGTGGCGGATCCGGCTGTGCTGGAGGCGCAACGCCTGGCGGATCCGAGCCTGGATCACGCCACGGCGATCGAGGACCTGTTCGAAGACCAGCTCGAGGCGGCGGATCTGGTGCTGATCAGCCGAGCCGATCGCATCAGCCCAGACGATCTCGATCGCCTGCGCCAGCAGCTCCATCCACGCCTGCGCAGCGCCACGGCCGTTCTGCCGATGCAGCGGGGTGACATCAGCCCGGAGCTGGTGCTGCAGCTCCGCCGGCCAGACGAGGCTGACGCTCATCAGCACGGCGAGCACCTCGACGACGACCACGACCACCATCCCGACGACCACGATCAACACCACGCCCACGTGGCGATGGGTTCGGCGGTGTTGCGCCTGGCCGGCGACTGGTCGCGTCAGCAGGTGGAGCCAGGCATCGCTGAGCTGATCCAGCGCCAGGGGCTGATCCGGCTCAAGGGTTGGTTGTGGCAGCAGGGCCGTCCACGCCCCCTGCAGATTCAGGCCGTGGGTCCGCGTCTGGAGTGCTGGTACGAAACCGCCCCCTCCAGCCAGCTGGCCGGCGAGCCTGGGCTTGAACTGGTGGCCCTGGGGCTGGGTCTCGACGCGGAGGCCTGCAAGGTCTGCCTGCTCGATGCACTCGACTCTGCCCCTGCACCTTGACGGTGATTCAGTCGAGGGGGATATCACCTCGGGCGCAGAGTCCATCCCAGCAGAGGGAAGCATCCGCGCTCCAGGTGCTCTCCACCTCGCGCCAGCCTCCAGCGGCCTGGTCCTGGCGCATGCGCACGCTGCCGGATCCGTCGTGCTGGAAGTCGTAGCGGCGCTCACCCACCTGCAGCTGCCAGCGCTCACCGATGCTCATCACCGTCATCGCGCAGGGTTGCCAGGGCCCATCGGCCAGGCGGCAATCAAGACTCACGATCGGAGAGCTGGAGCTTGATTCCGGATCGGAGCCGCCAGGATCCGCCTGGGCCGGCAGTGCAGCGATCGGTCCAAGCAACAGCGCCAGCATCACCACCGGTTGCCACAGATCCAGCGATGGAGACACGGGCAGCACGGCGGGGCAGCTGGTACCCCTTCAAGCTGACTACCGCGGCTGTCAAGGGGGCGATGGGCTGCCAAGATTTAACAAATCTCCGACAGCCCCGGTGCCCCTCTACAGCGCTCGCGTTCAGGTGTCCCTGCGCCCCTCGGTGCTCGATCCGGCCGGCGAAGCCACCCGGGCCGCCGCTGCCCGCCTGGGGGTCGATGGAGTGACGCGGTTGCGGATCGGCAAGGCGATCGAACTGGAGCTGGAGGCGCCGGACCGCGCCACGGCGCAGGCCCAGGCTGAACTGCTCAGCGATCGGCTGCTGGCCAACCCGGTGATCGAGAACTGGACCCTCGACCTGCAGGAGCTCGGTTGATCCAGGCGGCTCCAAAGCGCTTCGGACCAGGCTCGGCTTCACCCCCTCGCAGTACCCGCACCCCACTTCCCCCTCATGACCATCGGCATCGTGGTGTTCCCCGGTTCCAACTGCGACCGGGATGTGCGCTGGGCCATGGAGGGCTGCCTGGGTCGCTCCACCCGTTTCCTCTGGCATGAGGAGCGCGATCTCGCCGGGCTGGAGGCGGTGGTGCTGCCCGGAGGCTTCAGCTATGGCGACTACCTGCGCTGCGGCGCCATCGCCCGGTTCGCGCCGGTGCTGCAGGAGGTGCTCGCCTTCGCGGAGCGGGGCGGACCGGTGCTGGGCATCTGCAATGGCTTTCAGGTGTTGACGGAACTGGGCCTGCTGCCTGGGGCGCTCACCCGCAACGAGAAGCTGCACTTCCTCTGTGAACCCAGCCGCCTGGAGGTGCAACCGGGTCACTGCCGCTGGCTCGGCGGCTATGGAGCCGGTGAGAGCATCACCCTGCCGATTGCCCACGGTGAAGGTCGTTATCAGGTGGAACCCGAGCGGTTGAAGCAGCTGGAGGATCAGGGCTGCGTGGTGTTGCGCTATGCCGACAACCCCAACGGCTCCGTGGGCAACGTGGCCGGCCTTACGAATGCCGGTGGCAATGTGCTTGGTCTGATGCCCCACCCGGAACGGGCCTGCGATCCCGTCACCGGCGGCATGGATGGACGGCGCCTGCTGGAGGCGGTGGGCTCCTGAGCCAGCCCGTCTGCAGATGACGTTGCACCGCCGTTCCTTTCTGGCTGCGCTGGCGGGAGCTGGTGGTGTGGGGATGGCGGCGGCGGTCCGAGCGGCAGGGGTTGGCCCAGCAGATGCCCTTTCCCAAGGACCCGCCGGGCAGGCTCCGGCCCTGCCCATGCCTCCGCCCCTGACGGCCGGCAGCCGGCTGGTGGCGATCGCACCCGGCACCTGGTGGGAGGATCCCGAATCGGAACAGACCAGCCTGGAAGCGCGAATCGCGAGCGCCGGCTGGGAGCTGCTGGTGCCGCCAGCGACCCGTCTGCGCTGGCACTGGTTCTCTGGTACAGACCGCCAACGCTGCCTGGCCTGGGAGCAGGCGATCGGTGACCAACGGGCGGAGGGCGTACTGGCCGTCACAGCCGGCTGGGGCAGTGCCCGGCTGCTCGAGAGTGGCTGGCAACCGCCGCCTCGGCCGATCTGGCTGATGGGCTTCTCCGATGCCAGCGCCTTGCTGCTGGCCCAGTGCGCGGCTGGTCTGGGCGGCGCAATCCATGGGGGCCTGCACGGCGACGCCGGCCAATGGCAGCGGCTGGTGCACCTGCTGCGGCGCCAGCCGGTCGACCCCCTCCAGGGACAGGGCTGGCGCAGCGGCATCACGGAAGGGCCCCTGGTGGTGACCAACCTCACGGTGGCGACGCATCTGATCGGCACCGCTTGGTTGCCGGATCTGCGGGGGCGGATTGTGGTCTTTGAGGATGTGGGTGAGGCCCCCTACCGGGTGGATCGGATGCTCACCCAATGGAGGAGCGCCGGGCTGCTGGCAGGGGTGGCCGGCATCGGACTGGGCCGCTTCCAGTGGACGCCAGACGACGTGATGCCTGGCGATCTCTCGATGGAGGAGGTGCTGCGGGAGCGCCTCGGTGATCTGGGCATCCCCCTGGTGGGTCGATTGCCCGTGGGGCATGGCAGGCCGAATCTGGCCCTGCCACTGGGCCATCGGGCCCGACTGGACGGCGGCGCCGGAACCCTGGCGCTGCTGTGAAGCAGCGCTGCGGCGCCAGGTCTGGACGCCAGACATGAAAAAGGGCCCTTTCGGGCCCAAAACCTTGAAAACAAACGACGAGTAGCTGATGCAATCAGCAATGGGAAAAAGTTCAGCTGCCTCCAGGACAGAAGCTGCCTGCTCTGTTGGGATCAGCCCAACCTGAACGTTTCAATCTGATCGGCTGAGTTGCGATCAGTTCACTGCCGCAAAGAAGTCCTTGCTCTTGACGGGATCCGGATTCATGGTCTTATCGCCAGGGGTCCAGTTAGCGGGGCATACTTCATCCGGATTGTTGCGGATGTGCTGGAAGGCCTGCAGCAGGCGCAGGGTTTCATCGACGCTGCGGCCCACGGGCAGGTTGTTGATCGTGCTTTGCATGATCACACCATCGGGATCGATGATGAACAGACCCCGCAGGGCCACGCCGGCCTCTTCATCCAGCACCTCGTAGGCGCGGGCGATGTCCTTTTTGAGGTCGGCCACCAGGGGGTAGGCGATATCGCCGATGCCGCCGCTCTTGCGCTCGGTCTGAATCCAGGCCAGGTGGCTGAACTGACTGTCGACCGAAACACCCAGAACTTCGCAGTTGCGGCTGGAGAATTCGCCGTAACTGTCAGAGAAGGCGGTGATCTCCGTGGGGCACACGAAGGTGAAGTCGAGCGGGTAGAAGAAGAGCACCACGTACTTGCCGCGGTACTGGGACAAGGTGACCTCCTGGAACTCCTGGTCGATCACGGCGGTGGCTGTGAAATCAGGAGCGGGCAGACCGACGAGCCGGGACATGGCGGAAGCGAAGTGGGAATCAGAAGGATTGAAAGTCCAGCTGGCAGAAGCGAACAGACTCGAAGCGCGGTCCCAAAATCCCGACCTCGGGCCTGTCCCAATGCGAAGTCGTATCGGCTTCCAGTTGGACTTCAACAATTTATCACGGATCTCGCGTGCCTCGGCGAAGCAGGGCCTAGCGGCGCCGCCATAGGCTGGTGCTACAAGACGCGATGACCCCATGGGCTGGGATCCCCTGATCCTCCGTAAATTCAGCACCACCGGTCATTTCCGGCTGCTGAACCAGCTGCGCAGCGAACTGCAGGCCCATCCCCTGGAGCGGCAGGTGGAGACCGATCCCGCCGCTGGAGCCGGACGGGGCAAAGCCGTGATCCGCACGGTGGCCGTCCGTCGGGGCGGTCAGAGCCAGGGCCGAATCCGTCGCCCCCAGGCCCGTATGGACAGTGGTGGCGCAAGCCTGACCTCCTCAGATGCCGGGCAGTCCTTCCGTGATCGGCTCAACGCCATTGAAATGCGCTGATGGGCCGGCAGGTTCTGCTTGGTCGCCAGGATCTGAAAAGAGTTGTTTGCGGTTCCTGTACGGTCACATCACGATTCTGAGACCGCTGGCCTGCCAACGAAAGTCTTGAATTTGCCGTCTGCTTGCCTGGTAGATTCTTAATCATTCAGCAGGTCAAAGATGGCTTTCTGCAGATCCTTCGACTGCTCCAGCTGGTCAAACACCCAGGCCATTGCCGTGGCAGGTTTCTCAAAACCAAGCTCTTTGCAGAGCTTCTGAATGATGACAGAGTGATCCTCATAAAGCGAAAGATCACTGACATTCCGCACGCTGAGGTGGCTACCAACAAACTGCCGCGAGCTGGATTGAACCGGGGAGAGGTCTGACGAATTCATGGCCATCATGAAGGATTTCCTAATTTAGATCAGCTCTCGCAACCAATGCCAAGCCTTTCAGTCGCGTGAAGGCCGCATTCAGCAGACTCAGCGAGGAAGCAGACACTCCAGCTCCCGAAGGCGGTGTTCCAAGGCCTCGATCTTTTCCAGGTAGGTGAGGGCAAGGGCCATGCCGGGGGGGTTGAGGCCAAACGTATTGCGCAGGTCTGCGGCACGACGCGCCTTGTGAATCGTGCAGGAATGAAAGCTCCAGCCCGACGCACTCACTCTGGTTTCGAACACACCGAACTGCACCAACTCCACCACTTCCCCATGCTCCAGGCCTGAGGCCGCCAGTAACTCCTCCAGCTCGACTCGGCTTTCGCTCTCCACCGGAATCAACAGGTCATCAGCCATGGGTCGTAGCTCCAGGGAATGAGGTGCGCGGGTTGAAGGAGGTGGCAGCAGCCAGCTCACGATAGAGCTCCCGTTCGCGGTCGTCGATCTGCTTCGGCATCACGATCTGCAGCACGCAATAGAGATCGCCCGCCCCCTCCTTGCGCTTTGGCAGCCCCTTGCCGGTCAGGCGAAGCTTCTGGCCGGCCTGAGCGCCCTCCTTCACCGTGACACGCACCTGGCCATCAAGGGTTGGGACCTCGATCTCTCCACCCAGGGCCGCTTCCCATGGGGTCACCGGCAGCTCGAGGTAGAGGTCATGCCCCACGGCGCGAAAAAGTGGATGGGGCTGGAGGTGGATGTCGAGATAGACGTCTCCCGCCGGCCCGCCGCCACTGCCTGCCAGGCCCCGCCCGGGAATCCGCAACCGCTCTCCATCGATCACTCCCTTCGGCACCCGAATGCGCACCGTGGTCGAGGCACGCTCCATGGTCCCGTCGGGGCGCAGGCGAGGCTCCTTCCGCTCCAGGGTCACCTGGGTGCCATGGC
The DNA here is from genome assembly GCF_034931685.1 of Synechococcus sp. CCY9202. Taxonomy (NCBI): domain Bacteria; kingdom Bacillati; phylum Cyanobacteriota; class Cyanophyceae; order Synechococcales; family Synechococcaceae; genus Synechococcus; species Synechococcus sp. CCY9202. The sequence continues at coordinate 1,310 of NZ_JAYGID010000052.1, read as the reverse complement.
ACACCTCTTCAAGGCTGAGGTTGGCCACAGCCTCCACATCCTGACCGCGGATCGGAAAGCCAGGCCCCCCCTGGTGTCGCCGCTGCGCCGAACGGAAGCCCATCTGCTCGAACAGATCGGCCAGATCCACCTCCTCGCCGGCCTGGCCCTGCCAGAAGCGGGTATCCCAGTCTGGTGATGGTCGGAAGTCTTCACCGGGGCGATGGCGACCCAGTTCGTCGTAGGCCCGGCGCTTTTCCGGGTCGGAGAGGGTCTGGTTGGCCTCACTGATCTCCTTGAACCGCTCTTCGGCTCCCTTTTCCTTGGAAATGTCCGGGTGAAATTTGCGGGCCAGTCGGCGATAGGCCTGTTTGATCTCGTCCTCGCTGGCCCCACGCTCGACGCCGAGAATCTCGTAATAATCCTTGAACTTCATCGGGACTCACTCCTGATCAATGCCGGAAACCAAGTTCGTCGCTGGAAGATGGCAGCGGTGTTTGAGCCGTGGCCAGCCAGGCAAGGTTCCGTTGCACGTCTGCCAGTAACTGGTCGGCCATGTCTTGATTGAAGCCGGCTCGAATCACGAAACGCAGCACGGCACGGTCTTGCAGGTTGGCCGGAAGTGTATAAGCAGGTACCTGCCATCCACGAGAGCGCATCATTTTTGAAAGGTGAAAGACCGTCCAGTTCTTGATGCTCGGATCACACTCCACCGCGAACACGGGCAGCTGGCCGCGGGGATGGCTCACCAGCCTCAGGGGTTCCATCGCTGCCAGGCCATCGGCCAGGTGACAGGCAATCGCTTCGAGAGAGGCCATCCGCTGGCTGTACCCCTGTCGCCCCAGATGCAGGAAGTTGAAGTATTGACCCACCACCTGGGCGCCTGAGCGCGAGAAGTTGAGCCCGATCGTGGGCATCTCGCCGCCGAGGTAATTCACATTGAAGCGCAGCTCTTCCGGCAGATGGTCACCACTGCGCCACAGCACCCAGCCCACCCCGGGCAACACCCCCCCATACTTGTGGCCACTGGAGCTGATCGAAACCACCCGCGAGAGGCGGAAGTCCCACGCCCAATCCGGCGAATTGAACGGAGCCACGAAACCACCGGACGCCGCATCCACATGGATCGGAATGTCAAGACCGCTGCGCTGGTGCAGAGCATCGAGAGCGGTCTGCAGGGCGTCAATGGGTTCATAACTTCCATCGTATCCGTTCAGGGGTCGGGACAGCACGCGGCGAACTTCGTCTCAGCTGAACCCTTGACGGCGCCCTGATTCCCGTTTGCATCTCAGGCAGAGACTGCTTGAGATGGGCGCTCCTCCTGCTGGCAT